>NZ_LEKG01000003.1:0-116852 GCF_001029515.1 Micromonospora sp. RV43
GGTCGGGCTTCTGCGGGGAAGGCGGCGCGAAAAGGGCCGCGGGTCGGCACCCGCGGCCCTTTGTGCGTACGCCGGTCGAATGGCGCCCCGGTCGGCCGGAAAGGCAATCCGGGGCGACCGTACGGTCAGTGACCGCGGAACCGGTTGATGGCGCTTTCGTGGCGCGAACGCATCTCGATGTCCCGGACGCCGAGCCCGTCGGTGGGGGCGAGGCACCGCACGCCGACCTTGCCCTGGTGCGCGTTGCGGTGCACCTCGTACGCGGCCTGGCCGGTCTGCTCCAGCGCGTACGTCTTCGACACGGTCGGGTGCACCTTGCCCAGCGCGACCAGCCGGTTGGCCTGCCACGCCTCGTGGTAGTTGGCGAAGTGGCTGCCGACGATCCGCTTGAGGTGCATCCACAGGTAGCGGTTGTCGTACTGGTGGTTGAAGCCGCTGGTGGAGGCGCAGGTGACGATCGTCCCGCCCTTCTTGGCGACGTAGACGCTGGCGCCGAACGTCTCCCGGCCCGGGTGCTCGAAGACGATGTCCGGGTCCTCGCCGCCGGTCAGCTCGCGGATGCGCTCACCGAAGCGGCGCCACTCGTCCTGGTCCTGGGTCTGCTCGTCCTTCCAGAACCTGAACCCCTCGGCGGTACGGTCGATGACCAGCTCGGCGCCCATCTTGCGGCACAGCTCGGCCTTCTCCGGGGAGGAGACCACGCAGACCGGGATCGCGCCGCCGTTGAGCGCCATCTGGGTGGCGTACCCGCCGAGGCCGCCGGAGGCGCCCCAGATCAGCACCACGTCGCCCTGCTTCATGTTCGCGCCGTGGTGCGAGACGAGCTGCCGGTACGCGGTGGAGTTGACCAGCCCCGGGCTGGCCGCCTCCTCCCAGCTCAGGTGGCGCGGCTTCGGCATCAGCTGGTTGGCCTTGACGATCGCCAGCTCGGCCAGGCCGCCGAAGTTGGTCTCGAAGCCCCAGATCCGCTGCTGCGGGTCGAGCATCGTGTCGTCGTGACCGGCGGAGTCCTCCAGCTCGACCGACAGGCAGTGCGCCACCACCTCGTCGCCGGCCTTCCACTTGGTCACGCCCGGCCCGGTACGCAGCACCACGCCCGCGGCGTCCGAGCCGACCACGTGGTACGGCAGGTCGTGGCGGCGGGTCAGCTCGGAGAGCCGGCCGTAGCGCTGGAGGAACTTGAACGTGGGCAGCGGCTCGAAGATGCTCGTCCACACCGTGTTGTAGTTGATCGCGCTGGCCATCACCGCGACGAGCGCCTCACCCGGGCCCAGCTCGGGGGTGGGCACCTCCTGCACGTGCAGCGCCTTGCGCGGGTCCTTGTCGCGGGTGGCCATGCCCTCGAACATGCGGGTGTCCTCGGCACGCACCACCACGCCCCGGTAGCTCTCCGGCACGGGCAGTCCGGCGAGGCCGGCGAGCTCCCGCTCCGGCTGCGACGAACCCTCCGCCGCCATGATCGCTTCGAGGATGTCCTGCACGGTGACCTCCCGTTAGTCCGCACCCGCACGACGCGGGCAGGGGTGCTGCCATCGTCGGCGCCGGTGCGACGGGACCGCCATGTCGGCAATCGACACTTCCGGCACCGGTCGCCGCTGCTGTTCGGGCGGACGTTACTGAACGGTAGCTAAAGCGGGAACCCCTCTGTGAAAAACTGCATCCACCGATGCGTGGAGGTGTCCGTGGGAACGTGCAAGCGCGCACTGCCGCGCGTGTTCCCACGTGTTAGGAAGGGCCCCTTCTTAACAGACGTCTGTTAAGAAGGGGCCCTTCCTTACGCCTCAGGCGGGCTGGACCAGCTCGATCAGCACACCGCCGGCGTCCTTGGGGTGCACGAAGTTGACCCGGGAGTCCGAGGTGCCGCGCCGGGGCGCGTCGTAGAGCAGCCGTACGCCGCGCTCGCGCAGCGCCGCGCAGGCCACGTCGATGTCCGCCACCGTGTACGCCACCTGCTGGATGCCGGGACCACGCTTGTCCAGGAACTTGCCGATCGTGGTGTCCGGCGAGAGCGGGGCGAGCAGCTGCACCATGCCGCCGGAGGCGTCCGGGCCGACCGCGAGCATCGCCTCGCGTACGCCCTGCTCGGCGTTGGTCTCTGTGTGCACGCAGCGCATCCCGAACGTGCGCTGGTAGAAGTCGATCGCGGCGTCCAGGTCGCCGACGGCGATCCCGACGTGGTCGATGCGGCGCAGGCCGATGTCTGTGACAAACTCGGCAGCGGGCTCGACGGGGGAGTTCTCAGCCATGACGCTAGTCTGACCGAACAATCGTTAAGGCGTACAGGTCGGCACCCCCTCGGAGGCAGGCAATGGCTTCGGTGATCGTCAGCGGCGCGCGGACCCCCATGGGGCGCCTGCTGGGCAACCTCAAGGACCTCCCCGCGACCAGGCTCGGTGGCATCGCGATCAAGGCGGCCCTGGAGCGCGCCGGCGTCGCGCCCGAGCAGGTCCAGTACGTGATCATGGGCCAGGTGCTCCAGGCCGGCGCCGGGCAGATCCCGGCCCGGCAGGCGGCCGTCGAGGCCGGCATCCCGATGTCCACCCCGGCGCTGACCATCAACAAGGTCTGCCTCTCCGGGCTGGACGCGATCGCGCTCGCCGACCAGCTCATCCGGGCCGGTGAGTTCGACGTCGTGGTGGCCGGCGGCATGGAGTCCATGACCAACGCCCCGCACCTGCTGCTCGGACAGCGCTCCGGCTACAAGTACGGCGACGTGACCGTCAAGGACCACATGGCCCTCGACGGCCTCACCGACGCCTGGGACTGCTGCTCGATGGGCGAGTCCACCGAGCGCCACGGCGCGAAGCACGGCATCAGCCGCGAGGAGCAGGACGCGTTCTCCGCGGCCAGCCACCAGCGCGCCGCCGCCGCGCAGAAGAACGGCCACTTCGGCGACGAGATCACCCCGGTGGTCATCCCGCAGCGCAAGGGCGACCCGCTGGTGATCAGCGAGGACGAGGGCATCCGCCCGGACACCACCGCCGAGTCGCTCGGCAAGCTGCGTCCCGCCTTCGCCAAGGACGGCACCATCACCGCCGGCAGCTCCTCGCCGATCTCCGACGGTGCCGCCGCCGTGGTCGTGATGAGCAAGGCCAAGGCCAAGGAGCTGGGCCTGACCTGGCTGGCCGAGATCGGCGCCCACGGCAACGTGGCCGGTCCGGACAACTCCCTGCACTCGCAGCCGTCGAACGCGATCAACCACGCCCTGAAGAAGGGTGGCCTGAGCATCGAGGACCTCGACCTCATCGAGATCAACGAGGCGTTCGCGGCGGTGGGCATCCAGTCCACCCGTGACCTCGGCATCAGCCCCGACAAGGTCAACGTCAACGGCGGCGCGATCGCGCTCGGCCACCCGATCGGCATGTCCGGCGCCCGCCTCGTCCTCACGCTCGCGATGGAGCTGAAGCGGCGCGGCGGCGGCACCGGCGCGGCCGCGCTCTGCGGCGGTGGCGGGCAGGGCGACGCGCTGATCATCCACGTACCGAACGGCGCCGAGAGCTGATTGTCTTGAACGACGCGAGTAACGCCCCGGCGGCGGCCACCGGCCCGGTGCGCCGCAGCCGGGACGTACCCATGCTGGTGGAACGGGCCCGCGCGGGTGATCCCCGCGCGGTGGCCCGGCTGATCACCCTGGTCGAGTCCGGCGACGAGGTGTTGCCGCAGGTGGCGGCGGCGCTCGCGCCGTACGCCGGGCACGCCCAGGTGGTCGGCCTGACCGGCTCGCCCGGCGTGGGCAAGTCGACGACCACGAACGAGCTGGTCCGGGCGCTGCGGGCGCGCGGTCACCGGGTCGGCGTGCTGGCCATCGACCCGTCCAGCCCGTTCACCGGCGGCGCGATCCTCGGTGACCGGGTCCGGATGCAGGACCACGCGACCGATCCGGGCGTCTACATCCGCTCGATGTCCAGCCGGGGCCATCTGGGCGGGCTCTCCGCGGCGACGCCGCAGGCGGTGCGGGTGCTGGAGGGTGCCGGCTGCGACGTGGTGCTCGTCGAGACCGTCGGCGTCGGGCAGGCCGAGGTGGAGGTGGCCTCGCTGGCCGACACCACGCTCGTGCTGCTCGCGCCGGGCATGGGCGACGCGATCCAGGCGGTCAAGGCCGGCATCCTGGAGATCGCCGACGTCTTCGTGGTCAACAAGGCCGACCGGGACGGCGCGGACGCCACCGTCCGCGACATCCAGGGCATGATCGCGCTCGGCGAGCGCGGGCCGGGGGAGTGGCGGCCGCAGGTGGTGCGCTCGATCGCCGCCCGCGCCGAGGGCATCGACGACATCGCCGCCGCGATCGACAAGCACCGCGACTGGCTGGAGCGCCACGGCGAGCTGCGCCGCCGCCGGGAGGCGCGGGCCGCCGCCGAGATCGAGGCCATCGCGCTGGGCGTGCTGCGCGCCCGGATCGGCTCACTGCGCGACGGTACGCAGCTCCCGACGCTCGCGGCCAAGGTGGCCGAGGGCGCCATCGATCCGTACGCCGCGGCGGAGGAACTGCTCTCCCAGCTCGGCTCCTGAGGCGCGGCCGGCCGGGTCGCCCCGGCCGGCCTCTCAGAGTTCCGCTTCGGTGAGCGGGTTGGCGGTTCCGGCCCGGCTGACCGGGGCCGCCAGCATGCCGGCGATGGCGTCGGCGAGGAAGTCCCCGACGTCCAGCCAGCGCGGGTCCTGCCCGTCCTGTTCGGCGCGGGCCTCGACCTCGGCGGTGGCGGTCATGACGATGCGGGCGATCAGGGCTGCCCGGCCGGCCACCACCCCCGGATCGAGGTGCGCCAGGCGGGACGCCAGTGAGGCGCGGACCGGCAGGTCGACGAAGGCCGACTCGAACGCCTCGCGCATCAGCACCCGCAGCGTCGGGTCGTGCAGGGCCTGGGCGAGGAAACGTGCCCGCCAGCTCGGCCGGGGCAGGCCGGCGAGCACCGCCATGGACGGCTGTACGAGGCTGCGGACGTCGCCGAGCACCGAGTCGGGTTGCTCGGGCATGGCCCGGCGGGGTTCGGCCAGGGCGTCCATGTGCCGGGCGACCAGTGCCCGGAGCAGGCCCTCCCGGCCGCCGAAGTAGTACCGCACCGCGGAGTGGTTCGTGTTGCCCGCGACCTCGGCGATCCTGCGGTCGGAGACCTGCGCGATCCCGGTCTCGGCGAACAGGCGTTCGGCGGCGTCGAGCAGCGCGGTACGGGCCGCCTCCGACCGTGCCATGAACCCTCTCTTCCCCTGGACCGGCGCCCAGCTGTGGCGCAGGCCAAACCTAGTCGTTTCGTCCTCCGGCGACCGCGTCACCTACACTTCGTAAGTCACTTGACTTACGTTTGGCTGCCGACGCAGCCGTGAACCCCTCCGGAGCCTGCCTGTGCCGCCCTCCACCGACCCGGCGCCCGCCGAGCCGACCGCCGCCGACCGCAAGGAGCGGATCATCCGCTCGGTCGCCCTCTTCGTCATGCCGTTCCTCATGGTCACGATGATGTTCGCGACCTACGTGGGAACGATGCACTCGCCGCACCCCCGCCAGATGCCGGTGGCGGTGATCGGCAGCGGTGCCGAGGCTCAGGGCGTCGTCGACGCGTTGAACGCCGCAGCTGGCGAGCCGGTCGAGGCCCGGCTGGTCGCGTCCCGGGACGCCGCCGTGGAACTCCTGCGGGACCGGGAGATCAGCGGCGCGTTGCAGCTCCCGGTGGCGGGTTCGGACCAGGCGACGATCATCACCGCGTCGGCGGCCGGCGCCTCCCGCGCCGGCACCGCGCAACAGCTCCTCGCCCCGGTCGCCGTGCAGCAGCAGTGGGCGTCCACCACCGAGGACGTCGCGCCGCTGCCCGACGACGACCGGGCCGGCATCTCGGTGCTGTTCGCCGCGATGGGCATGATGCTCGCCGGCTACGTACCGCTGAGCATGCTCCTGATGGCCACCCCGCACCTGCTGCGCCTGCGGCGGTTCGTTCCGCTGGCGGCCGGCTGGTCGGCGCTGACCAGCACGATCATCTGGCTGATCCTCGGACCCGGTGTGGGCGCGGTCGACGGCCACTACCTCACGTTCCTCGGCGTCGGCATGCTCACGACCGGTGCCGTCGGTCTCGCCCAGCTGCTCTTCACCAAGGTGATGGGGCCGCTGGCGGTCCTGCTCGGGATGCTGTTCTTCGTCGTGCTCGGCATGCCCGCGTCGAACCTGGCGCTGCCGGTCGACACGATGCCCGGCTTCTTCCAGTTCCTGCACGGGGTGCTGCCCCTGCCGGCGGCCGGTGAGGCGCTGCGGTCGGCGCTCTACTTCGACGGCCGGGGCATCGGCGTCCACCTGCTGACGCTCGCCGCCTGGATCGTCGCCGCCGTGCTGCTCTGCCTGCTCAAGGAGCGCGGCGGGGCGCCGATCCCGCAGGCGCCGCAGGTCGACGGCCCGGACACGCCGCTGCCCGCACTCGCCGGCGGCCCGCCGCGGTCCAAGCGGTTCCGGTACGTGACGGTGGCGGCGTTCCCGCTGAGCATCCTGGTCGCCGTGGTGGGCCTGATGAGCTTCTCCATGCACAAGCCCGAGCCGCACGACATCCCGGTAGCCGTGGTCGCCGCCGTCCCCGAGCAGGCGGAGCAGGTCGCCGTCGGCCTGCGGGCCGGTCTCGGCGGGGTCGCCGACGTCTCCGTGGCCGCGTCGGTGGACGAGGCGAGGGAGCGCATCCTCGCCCAGGACCTGGTCGCCGCGTACGTGCTGCCCGCGACACCGGGCGGCGAGGCGACCCTGTACTCGTCGTCGGCCGCCGGTTCCAGCCAGCACATGATGGTGCAGACCATGTTCCGCCAGGTCGCCGCCGGGCAGCAGACGCCGCTGGCGGTCACCGACGTGGCGCCGCTCAGCAGGACCGACACGATGGGCAGCAACAGCCTGTACGTCGGCATGTCCTGGATCATGTCCGGGTTCCTGATGCTCGCAGTGCTCCGGGGCGGGGCACCGCACCTGCGGCGGCTGCGCCAGTTCCTGCCGATCCTCGGCGGCTGGGCGATCGGCATGGCCACCTGGCTGTGGCTGCTGTTCGACGTGATCATCGGCGCGGTCGACCGGAGCGCCCTGGAGATGATCGGTTTCGGGGCCCTCACCATCTTCGCCGTGTCGTCGGTGACCGGGGTCTTCACCCGCACCTTCGGCCTCGCCGCGATCGTCCCGATGATGGTGGTGCTGATGATGGCCGGCGTACCGGCCTCCGGCGGCGGCCTGTCGATCTACATGGTGCCGGAGTTCTTCCGGACGCTCCAGGGCGTCCTGCCGCTGCCCGCCGCCGTGGACACGGCCCGGTCGCTCACCTACTTCGACGGCGTCGGCGTCGGGCGGAACCTCGCCGTCGTGGCGATCTGGGCCGCGGTCGGCCTGCTGCTCAACCTCGGCGTCGACTGGTGGCTCCGGCGCCGGGAGCGGACGGCCGGCGGAACCGGGCCGCACCCGGCGCCGGACACCTCCGGCGAGCTGGACGGGATCGTCGGCGAGCCGGCGCCGGCCGGGGCGCGCTGAACCGGGCTCCGTCCACTGCGGAGCGCCCGCGCCTAGTACGCTCGCACCGCCCCACGCCGTCGGCGCGGGGCGGTGCGACGGGTGGGAGAGCATGGCTGACGAGGCGACCCAGGAACTGTCGATCACGCCGGACGCGGTGGCGGGCGGGACCACGCACGTCTCCGACGAGGTGGTGGAGAAGATCGCGGTGGCCGCCACCCGCGGGGTGCCCGGGGTGGCCGAGCTGGGCGGTGACGTGGCCCGGTTCTTCAACGCGGTGCTCGACCGGGTCGGGCTCGATCAGGTCGGCGACGCCCGCCGGGGCTGCTCGGCCCACGTCACGAACGGCGCGGCGGTGATCAACCTGGTCCTCGTGATCGCGGCCGGTCACCCGGTTCCGCAGGTCACCGACGAGGTGCGGGCCGCTGTCGCGTCCGCCGTCGAGGCGTACGGGCTGCGGGTCGACGAGATCAACATCAAGGTCGACGACGTGGCGATGGGCTCGCCGCCTCCTGCCGCCTGACCCTCCCCCTCCGGCGGGCAGACGACCCGTACCGTTGTTCCCAGCGGCGCGAGGCCGCCGTGCGTCGGGAGGTTCGCCATGCCGAAGGCTGTCTCGTTCGCTCCAGTGCGAACCGTGAGGGCGTACGAGGGGATCGTCCGGCAGGTCGAGGAGCGGATCGCCGCCGGCGATCTGCGGCCGGGGGACCGGCTGCCCAGCGAGCGCGAGCTGACGACCCAGTTCGACGTCAGCCGGTCGACCGTGCGTGAGGCGCTGCGCGTGCTGGAGAGCAGCGGCCTGGTCCGCTCGCGCCCCGGTGACCCGCTCGGGCCCCAGGTGATCGCCTCGACCGCCTCGGCGATGCGCAAGCTGTTCGCCCGGGTCGTGGACAGCCGGCGGCTCGGCGTGGCGGAGCTGCTCCAGTTCCGCATGATCATCGAATCGGCGGCGGGATCGGTCGCGGCCCGGCAGGCGTCACCGTCCGAGCTGGACGAACTGGAGCAGGCGCTGGCGGGCATGCGGGACGCGGTGGCCGACGGCTACGAGGCGTTCAGCGCGGCGGACGTCCGCTTCCACGAGCACGTCGCCCGCCTGTCCGGGAACGAACTTCTGGTGCTCTGCCTCGACGCGGTCCGCAGCATGGTGCTCGATCTGATCTCCACGAAGCTCGCGGAGGCCCCGGATCGTGAGGCGCTGATGGAGCGCACGCTCGCGCACCACCGCCGGGTCATCGACGCGATGCGCGCGGGCGAGGCCGACGAGGTGGCCCGGCTGACCCGCCAGGAGCTGCACCACTACTACGCCGAGTACGTGCCGGAGGCGCGGCGCTCGATGGTGGACGTATTGCTCTGAATCCGCCTGATGTGGCCTGACCTCGGATTATCCGAGGCGGCCATCAGCTGAGCAGGCTCTTCCCTTCAACTGGTCTGACCAGTAGCCTCCCCCACATCTCGTCGTGTACCACGGGGGACCACCAGTTGCCCAATGCATCGACCGCCCCGGATCGGGGCGGAGGTCGCACCGCTTCGCATGGGAGAAGCTGCATGAAGTCGTCCAGATTCGCCGCGCTCGCCGCGGCAGCCCTGGTCTGTCCGGGACTCGTGCTCGTCGCGTCGCCCGCGTCGGCCAACCCCGCCGCCGGCGCACCGGGTGCCCACAACGCCATCACCGACGTTCCCGGCATCCAGGTCGGCCAGGTCCAGTCCGACACCGCTCCGTACCTGACCGGCACCTCGGTCGTCTACATGCCGCAGATGTCCGTGGCGAGTGTGGACCAGCGTGGTGGCGCCCCCGCCACCAAGGAGACCGACCTGCTCAGCCCGCTCAACTCCAACCCGGGCGTCAACGCGATCCAGCTCGGCGGCAGCAGCATGTACGGGCTGTCGGCCACCAACGGCATCATCCGCTGGCTGGAGGACCGCGGTGAGGGCGTACGCGTCGGCGCCGGCGGCGTGGCCCCGATCGTGCCGGCCGCGGACATCTTCGACCTCGGCCGCGGCGGCGACCCGAAGGCCCGCACCTCCGCCGAGTGGGGTTACCTCGCGGCACAGGCCACCTCGGACGGTCCCGTTCGCCAGGGCGGCGTCGGCGGCGGCACCGGCGCCCGTGGCGGCGGCATGCGCGGCGGCGTCGGCACCGCGAGCGTCCACCTCGGCGACGGCATCTACGTCGGCGCGATGGTGATCGTGAACCCGGCCGGCTCCCCGGTCGACCCGGCCGACTGCACCCTGTACGGCGTCAAGTACGGCATCGGCAACGAGTTCGCCGGGTACAAGGCTCCCAAGAAGAAGGAGTGCAACCCGCCGACCCCGCCGGCCGCCGCCGCCGAGCAGCCGGCCAACACCACGATCGCCGTGGTGGCCACCAACGCCCCGCTGGAGAAGGCCGCCGCGCAGCGCATGTCCGGCAACGCGCACGACGGCATGGCCCGCGCGATCAGCCCGATCCACACGCTCGGCGACGGCGACACCGTGTTCGCGGTGTCCACCGGCAAGGGCGAGGCGCTCCAGATCAACGACCCGGCCGACAGCCGCCAGCTCAACGCCATTTTCAACGCCGGCGCCAGCACGCTCGCCCGTGCCATCGCCAAGGCGGTCCTCTCGTCCGAGAGCATCGGCAACACCACCAGCTACTGCGACCGCTACCCCTCGGCCTGCAAGGGCATGAAGCAGCTCAAGCAGTGGCGTACGCAGGGCAACGCCCCGGACGTGACGCCGGAGACCTTCGCCCAGGCGACCCAGGCGCTGGCGCAGACGCCGGTCCCCGCGCCGACCGGTGCCGACAAGGGCAAGGACAAGGGCAAGCCGAACGCCGCTCCGGCGGGCAACACCACGAACGACGCCGGTCAGGAGTCGCAGAACGGCATGGTTCTCGCCTCCGGCAACACCGGTGGCCCCACGCTCTCGACGGGCGTGACCACGGGCCTGCTGGCCGCCGCCGTCCTCGGTGTCGGCCTGCTGGGCATGCACCTGCGGGGACGCCGCCGGGCGCCGTCCGGCGGGCTCAGCTGACACGGCCGCTGTCTCACCTCGCGCCGGCACAGTGGGCGCGTGACGATCGAGGCGGGTTCCGTCCACCCGGACGGGGCCCGCCTCGCGTCGTTCCCAGGTCGCCGGCCGGTGGATCGTCCACGCTCGGTGTGACCGTCGATCTTGGAGCTGTGGCACCTCGCGCAGCTCGCATACAGGGCATCCCAGGCGCCACAACTCCAAGATCGACGGAGGAGGGCGTTCAAGGCCGAGCCACTTGGCAGCACGTCAGCCCTTCGGTGTGCCGAGGGAGCGGGAACGAGCTGCCCTCGGCAGCTCGTTGCGTCGCGCTGGCGCAGAGCACAGAGGCCACACCGTAGGGCTGGGCGTGGTCGTCGACGGGGCGGAACGCGTACACCCGCGGTTCAGCCCTCGCTCGGCCGTGCGTTGTGTCGACGCCCCGAGCCCCCGGGCACGCAGGGTTTCACGGAGGCAACACACCTCGACTGCGTCAGTCCACTGCGCACCGAATACGGCTCCCGGGCAACCCCGGCCCTCCTGGACCGTCGATCTTGCACTTGGTGTCCCGACGAACGGGGTCAAATCCCCCGCACCAGGGGCAGCAAGTGCAAGATCGCGGGGAGCGGGAACGGGAGCGGGAGCGGGGAGGGGGAGCGGGGGAATGACGGAAGGACCTGGTGGGCGGGAGCCCACCAGGTCCTTCTGTGCGTGGTGCTGGACTACTTCTTGGACACCTTGGTGACGTCGAAGGACTGGGTCACCGCGTCCTTCGGGTAACCCTCGACGCCGTCGCGGATCACCGCGAGGTTCGGCAGCAGGAACAGCCAGTCGCTGGCGGCCTCCTGCGAGATGACCTTCGCGGCCTCGGCGAACTTCTTGTCCCGGGTCGCCGCGTCCAGAGCCGTGTCGGCCTCGTTCATGAGCTGCGTGACGGCCGGGTTCTTGTAGCGGTAGTAGTACTCCGGCTGGCCGTAGCGGACCAGGTCACGCGGCTCGACGTGGGCGATGATGGACAGGTCGTAGTTGGCCTTGCCGAGCACCTTGTCGAGCCACTGCGGCATCTCGACGTTGTTCTGGGTCACCTTGATGCCGACCTCGGCGAGCTGCGAGGCGACGAACTGCGCGGAGGCGCGGGCGTAGCCGGGCGGCGGGACGTCCATGGTCAGGGTGAGCCCGTTGGCGTGGCCGGCCTCGGCGAGCAGCTGCTTGGCCTTGGCGGGGTCGTGCGGGAAGTCTCCGGTGCGGTCCTCGTACCACGGGTCGCTCGGCGGCACCATGCTGCCGATCTTCGTGCCGTACCCGGACCAGACGGTCTTGATGAGCGCGTCGTGGTCGATCGCGTGGCGGATGGCCTGGCGCACGCGGGCGTCGGCCAGCGGGCCCTTGGCGTTGTTCATCGCCAGGACGACCTCACCGGTCGTCTTGCCCTCGACCACCTCGAACTGCTTGTTGCCCTTGAACACCTCGAGCAGCTGCGGCGCCTGGATGTTGGCCACGATGTCGAGCTGACCGGAGAGCATCGCGTTGTTCAGCGCGTTGGCGTCGGTGATGTACCGGAAGACGGCGGTGCCGACCTTGGCCTTCTCACCCCAGTAGCCGTCGTTGCGCACCAGCGTGATGCTGTCGCCGCGGTTCCACTTGTCGAACTTGAACGGGCCGGTGCCGTTCGGCTTCGTCCCCAGGTCGGTGGAGTTCTCCTTGAGCACCACGCCGACGCGGCCGGCGACGTCGAACAGCCAGCTCTGGCTGGGCCGGGACAGCGTCACGTCCACGGTGGAGGCATCAGGCGCCTCGACGGTCTTCACGACTGTCATCTGCGACTTGAACGGGTTCGTCGAGCCCTCGGCGGTGACCCGCTTGAAGCTCCACACCACGTCCTGCGCGGTGAGCTTCTGGCCGTCGTGGAAGGTCACGCCGTCGCGCAGCTTGAACGAGTACTTGGTGCCGTCGTCGGACACCTTCCACTCGCTGGCCAGCAGCGGCTCCACCTCGCCGGTGCCGGCGTTCTGGCGCACCAGGCCCTCGTACACGTTGTAGAGCAGGACCTGCGGGATCGCGGCGCCGGCCTCGGCGGTCAGGTCGAGGCTCACCGGCTCCAGGTAGGCGCCGAGGGTGACCGTACCGTTGCCGGAACCACCGCCGGAGGTGGTCTCCGAGTCACCATCGCTACTGCACGCGGTCAGAGCCAGCGCCGTGGCGAGCAGCACGGCGGGCAGCGTTATCTTCAGCCGATTCATTCGTGTGTCCCATCGCGAAGAACGCCAAGGGCGCTCGTAGCCTGTGAGGCGGGACACTATGAGCGTGCTACCCGATGCAAAAGGGCCAGTTCAGCGGGGTCGGCAGGTACCAATCAGCGCCGGACTACCGCGCCACGCGGAACCCGGTGTTGCCACTTGAGGAGTCAACGGTGGTCCGACTCCGTGCTGCCACGCGGTAACGGTTGCAATAAGAGTCGTGGCACAGGTACGAACCACCCCTGATGACGCTCTCACCTGGTGAGATACGGCCGCGGCGGTCGCGCCAGGGTTCGGCCGTGAGTTCCCAAACGTTGCCCGCGACGTCGTACAGGCCGTAGCCGTTCGGCGGAAACGCGGTCACCGGAGAGGTGCCTGCGAACCCGTCTTCCGCGGTGTTGACAGCAGGGAAGGCACCCTGCCAGATGTTGCACAGGTGCCGCCCGTCCGGGGTCAGCTCGTCGCCCCAGGCGTAGCGCGCCTGGGACAGGCCGCCGCGCGCCGCGTACTCCCACTCGGCCTCGGTGGCCAGCCGGGTGCCGGACCACAGGCAGTACGCCTCGGCGTCCCGGTGGGAGACGTGCACGACGGGGTGCCGCTCGCGCCCGCGTACGTCCGAACCGGGCCCGTCCGGGGCGGCCCAGTGCGCTCCCTCGACGGCCAGCCACCACGGCGCCTGCGGCACCGACGCGTCCAGCACGTACCGGTGCGCGGACGGTGCCAGCAGCAGGTGGAAGACGAACGACCAGCCGTACCGTTCCGCGTCCGTGCGGTAGCCGGTGGCGTCGACGAAGCGGGCGAACTGCCGGTTCGTCACCGGTGTCGCGGCGATCGCGAACGGGGCCACAGCCACCGGCCGGACCGGTCCCTCCAGGTCCTCCGGGAAGCCCTCCGGGTCGTCGGTGCCCATGAGGAAGGTGCCGCCGGGCAGCGCGATCAGGTCGTCCGTACCCCCGTGTGGTGAGCGGACGGCGCTCGCGCCCGCCGCGGCGCCGGTGTCGGCGGCGGCGGGCGGGCGTCGCGGCGCGCAACACGGCGACGGCGGGGGAGTGCCCCCGCCGTCGCCCGGATCGACCGGTTCGGTGCTCACATCCGTGTCACGCCGGCAGGGCGTCCGCCTGGTACGCGCCCTCGCCGATGACGGCGGCGACCGCGTCGCCGAAGTCCTCGGTCGACATGCCCATCTCCGGCCCGCGCATGGCGCCCAGACGCGGCAGCACCGCCTTCACCCCGTCCTCCAGGCAGCGGGCCGCCTCGGGGTGGCCCAGGTGCTCCAGCATCAGCGCGGCGCTGAGGATCGAGCCCGCGGGGTTGGCCCAGCCGCGGCCGGCGATGTCCGGCGCGGAACCGTGCACCGGCTCGAACATGCTCGGCGCCGACCCGGTCGGGTTGAGGTTGCCGCTCGCGGCCAGGCCGAGACCGCCCTGCACGGCCGCGCCCAGGTCGGTGATGATGTCGCCGAACAGGTTGTCGGTGACCACGACGTCGAACCGCTCCGGCTGCGTCACCAGGTAGAGGCACATCGCGTCGACGTGCACGTAGTCCACCTCGATGTCCGGATACTCCGCGGCGACCTCCGCGAAGGTCCGCTGCCACAGGTCGCCGGCGTACGTGAGGATGTTCGCCTTGTGCACCAGGGTGACGTGCTTGCGGCGGCTCAGGGCCAGCCGGAAGCCGTGCCGGATGAGGCGTTCGACGCCCTTGCGGGTGTTCACCGACTCCTGGGTGGCGATCTCGTCCGGCCCGCCCCGGTGGATGAAGCCGCCGGCGCCGACGTAGGCGCCCTCGGTGTTCTCCCGCAGGATCACCAGGTCGCACTGCTCCGGGCGGAGCCCGCCGATGGGCGTGGGCACGCCTGGCAGCAGCTTGACCGGCCGCAGGTTCACATACTGGTCGAACGCGGTCCGCAGGTGGATGACCAGGCCGCGTTCCAGCACGCCGGGCGGCACCGACGGGTCACCGACGGCCCCGAAGAGAATGGCGTCCGCCTTGGCCAGTTCCTGTTCCACGTCCGGCGGTACGACCTGGCCGGTTATCCGCCAGTAGTCCGCGCCGAGTTCGTAGTCCTCCCAGACCAGGTCGATCCCGAACCGTCGGGCGGCGGCGTCGCACGCCTTGACCGCCTGCGCGGTGACCTCCGGTCCGATGCCGTCGCCGGGCACCAGCGCGATTCGCTGGGCGCTCATGAGTCCACCCCTGTCCGCGTGCAGGAGACCGTCACCTGCCATCGCCCGGCCAAGCGTGGCGGGAACGGGCCCTCCGCAACAGGTCCAGGTCTCCGGCTAGGCTAGTACCAGCGGGACGCACAGGGCGTGTGCAGGGCGTACGACGACGGGACGAGGCGAGACCCCCGCGGGAGTGGGAGGTCGAGGTGGCGGATTTCCTGCTGCCGGTCAACCCGCAGAGCACGGTTCCGCTCTACGAGCAGATCATCACCGGGCTTGAGGACGCCATCCTCGCGGGGCAGTACGACGACGGCCCGCTGCCCAGCACGCGCCGCCTGGCCGAGGCGCTCGGCGTCTCCCGGAACACCGTGCTGACCGCGTACGACCGGCTCATGGAGCAGGGTCTGATCGTGACCGTCCCGCGGCGCGGTCTCTACGTCTCCTCCGACGCGGTGGTGCGGATGCGGGCCGCGCGGCGGACCGCCCGCTCGCCGATGCAGCCGATCGACTGGGAGGCGCGGCTGCCGGAACCGCCGCCCACTCCGGTGCACCGGGATCCGGCCTGGGCGCGGGCGCCGTTCCCGTTCGTGGTCGGCCAGCCCGACCCGTCCATGTTCCCGATCGGCGCGTGGGAGCGGGCGCAGCGTGAGGCGCTGCGGCAGGACGGGCTGTCCCGGGTCATCGGGGACGCCGGCCAGGCCGACGACCCGGAGCTGGTGCGTCAGCTCTGCGAGCACGTGCTGCCCGCGCGCGGCATCTCCGCCCACCCGGACCAGGTGATGATCACGCTGGGTTCGACGCACGCGCTGCACCTGCTGGCGAGCGTCCTCGTCCGGCCGGGCAGCGTGGTGCTCGTCGAGGACCCCGGCTACCCGGACGCCCGGACGATCATGCAGATGGCCGGCGCCGACGTGGTGCCCGGCCGGGTCGACGAGGACGGCCTGGTCGTCGAGGACCTGCCGGCGGACCTGCACGGCGCCCAGCTCGTGTACGTCACGCCGAGCCACCAGTACCCGACCGGCGCGACCATGTCGGCGTCCCGGCGTGAGGAGCTGCTGCGCCGGGCCGGCGCGGCGGACGCGGTCGTGATCGAGGACGACTACGACCCGGAGATGACGTTCCGGGGGATGCCCGCGGTGGCGGTGCGGGCGCTCGACGACGAGGACCGCGTGGTCTACCTCGGCAGCTTCAGCAAGCTGCTGGCACCCGGGCTGCGGCTCGGCTACGTGGTGGCGTCCCCGGCGCTCGTGGACGCCATGCGGGCCCGCTCCCGCTACGTGCTGCGTCACCCGCCCGGCCCGATGCAGCGCGCGCTCGCGCAGATGATCGCCAGCCGGGACCTGGCCCGCCACGTGCGCCGCGTCCGCGCCCACTACCAGGGGCTGTACGAGGAGATGGTGCGGGCGGTCGAGCGGCACGTGCGCTGGGGACCGCAGCCGGTGCCGCGCGGCGGGCTGGCCCGCTGGATCACCGGCCCGCCGGGGCTGGACGCCGGAGAACTGGCCCGGGAGTTGCGCCGGCAGGGCGTCCTGCTGGACCCCGGCGCGCCGTACTGGGCGACCCGGCCCGCCCCGCGTCACCACCTGCGCCTGGGGTACCAGGTGATGCCGCTGGACCGCATCGAGGAGGGGGTGCGGCGGGTCGCCGCTGCCGTAGAAGACCAGGTCCGGCCACGGCTGGTACCCCCACCGACCCGGAAACTGGACGTTCCCCTCCGAGGGCGGAGTTCGTAACCTCCGACGCCATGACGTCGGACACCCACGCCTCCCTCCGCGCCGGCCATCTCGTGGACGAACAAGCCGTCGTGTCGCTCACCCAGGACCTGGTCCGCATCCCCTCGACCTGGGACGCGGGCCGAGGGCGTAGCGAGCAGCCAGTGGCGGAACTCGTCGCGCAGGTCATGCGGGGATTCGGCTGGCGGCCGGAGGTCACCGAGGTCGTCCCCGGGCGCCCCAACGTCGTCGCGGTGGTGGACGGCGGCCTGCCCGGTCCGACGCTGATGTTCGAGGGGCACACCGACGTCGTCACCGAGGGCGCTCCCGAGGAGTGGACCGTCGACCCGTTCGGCGGCGACATCGTCGACGGGCGGCTGTACGGTCGCGGCTCCGCCGACATGAAGGCCGGTGTCGCCGCGATGATCCACGCGACCCGGGCCGTCGAGCTGGCCGGGCCGTTCCCGGGCCGGATCGTGGTGGCGGCCCTGGTGGACGAGGAGGGCCAGATGCTCGGGGCGAAGCACTTCACCACCACCGCGCTCGCCCGCGAGGTGGACGCCGCGATCATCTGTGAGCCGGAGGCGGAGGAGATCTGCGCGGTCGCCAAGGGCGCCGTCCGGCTGCTTGTCACCTGCACCGGCAAGATGGCGCACGGCGCGATGCCGCAGCACGGCCGCAACCCCGTCCCGGCGGTGGCCGAGCTGGTCGCCGCGCTCGGCCGGTACCAGAAGGAGCTGCAGGCCGACCCGGGTGAGCACGAGCACCTCGGCCTGCCGTACCTGACCCCCACGGTCCTGGACGCCGGCTCCGCCGACCAGCTCAACGTCATCCCCGGGCGCGCCGTCCTCGGCGTGGACTGCCGGACCGTACCCGGTGTCGACCACGCCGCGCTCGCCGCGCGCGTCCGCTCCGACGCCGACGCCATCGGCACCAGGCACGGCGTCACCTTCGCCGTCGAGGTCGTCGACGACCGGCCGTGCGCGGTCACCCCGGAGGACCACCCCGTCTCGCTCGCCGTGGCCGAGGCGCACCGCGCCGTCACCGGCGCCGAGCCCGTCTTCGGCGGCGTGCCCGGCGCGACCGACGGCACCATCCTGTGGCGCGACAGCGGCATCCCGAACGTGGTGTACGGACCCGGCCCGAAGTGGATCGCCCACCAGCCCGACGAGTACGTCGAGGTCGACGACGTCGTCCGTAAGACGAAGGTCTACGCCGAGGCGGCCCTGGCCTTCCTGACCGGGGCCACCGGCGCCCGGGCGGGTGCGGCGTCGTGACCGCGCAGGAGCTGCTGACCGGGCTGCCCACCGGCCTGCCGATCGGCGCGGGCTGGACCAGCACCGCGCAGACCGCGCCGGTGCGCTTCCCGTACGACGGCAGCACCGTCACCCAGGCGCCGTGGGGCGACCCCGGTGACGCGGAAGCGGCTGTCGAAGCCGCGCAGGAGGTCGCCGCGGAGATGGCCGGGCTGCCCGGCCACCGGCGGCGCGCGATCCTGACGGCAGTCGCCGCCGAGGTGCGCGCCCGCGCCGGCTCGCTGGCCGAGCTGCTGGTCCTGGAGACCGGCAAGCCGCTCGTGGACTGCCGGGTCGAGGTCGCCCGCACGCTGGTCACGCTGGAGACGGCCGCCGAGGAGGTCGGGCACCTGACCGGCGAGACGGTGGCGCTGGACATGCAGCCGTCCGGCGAGGGCATGCTCGGTTTCTGGGTACGCCGTCCGGTCGGTGTCGTCGTCGGCATCACCGGGTTCAACTACCCGCTGCTCCTGGCCGCCCACAAGGTCGCGCCGTCGGTCGCGGCGGGCTGCCCGGTGATCGTCAAGCCGGCGCCGAACACGCCGCTGGCCACGCTGGTGCTGGTCGACCTGTTCCGCCGGGCGGGCTGCCCGGCCGCCGGGGTCCAGCTCGTCACCGGCGGCGTCGAGGTCGGCAAGCTCCTGACCACGCACCCCGGCGTCGCGGCCGTGTCCTTCACCGGGTCGGCGCACGTCGGCCACCAGATCGCCCGCGCCGCGGCCCCGCGCAAGGTGCTGCTCGAACTCGGGTCCAACGCGGCGCTCGTCGTCGGCCGCGACGCCGACCTCGACCGGGCCGCCGAAGCCGTCGTACGCGGCGGGTTCTACGCCTCCGGCCAGGCGTGCATCAGCGTGCAGCGGGTGATCGTCGAGGAGCCGGTCCGGGAGGCGCTGCTGGACCGCCTCCGGCCGCTGCTGGCCTCGGTCACCACCGGCGACCCCCGGTCCGCCGACACCCGGGTGTCCGCCCTGGTGGACGAGGCGTCCACCGAGCGGGTCCACTCGTGGGTGGACCGCGCGGTCGCCGCCGGGGCGCGCTGCCTGGCCGGCGGTACGGCGCAGGGCCGGGTGCTGCAACCGACTGTGCTCGTCGACGTCCCCGATGACGCCGAGTGCTGGGCGGAGGAGATCTTCGGTCCGGTGGTCTGCGTCCGGTCGGTGCCCGACATGGACGCGGCGGTCGAGCTGGTCAACCGGTCCCGCTACGGGCTCCAGGCCGCCGTCTTCACCCGCGACCTGGCTGTCGCCCTGGACGTCGTACGCCGCCTCGACGTCGGCGGCGTGCTCGTCAACGAGGTGCCCGGCTTCCGCGCCGACAACATGCCGTACGGCGGCGTCAAGGACTCCGGCATCGGCCGGGAGGGACCGCGCTTCGCCATGGAGGAGCTGACCGTGACCAAGATGGTGATGATCAGGCCATGACTCGGAGTGGGAGCACACACGCATGGTGATCTACTTCGTCCGGCGGCTGGCCATCCTCGCGGTATCGCTGTTCGCCGCGTCGATCCTCGTCTTCACGATGCTGGCGCTGCTGCCGGGCGACCAGGCGCAGGCGATGCTCGGCGTCAACGCCACCCCGGAGGCGCTGGAGGCGCTGCGGGAGCAGTTCGGGACGAACCGGCCGTTCACCGAGCGGTACCTCGAATGGGCCGGCGGCCTGATCCGCGGTGACTTCGGCATCTCGCCGCTCAGCGGGGTGTCGGTCGGCTCGGAGATCGCCGACAAGCTCGGCGTGACGGTGCCGCTGATCCTGGCCGGGATGACGCTGGCGCTGCTCATCGCCGTACCGCTGGGCATCCTCGCCGCGGTGAAGAGCCGTACCGCGATCGGAACGGCGCTGTCGGCGCTGAGCCAGGTCGGCATCGCCGTGCCGTCGTTCTGGCTGGGCATCCTGCTCATCACCGTGTTCGCGGTGAAGTTGCAGTGGCTGCCCGCCGGCGGGTTCACCGGATGGGACGACGTCGGCGGCGCCGTGCAGGCCCTGCTGATGCCGGCGCTGGTCCTCGGCGTGGCCCAGGGCGCGATCCTGATGCGCTACGTCCGGTCCGCTGTGGTCGAGGTCATGCAGGAGGACTTCATCCAGACCGCGCGGGCCAAGGGGCTGAGCCGCTCGCAGGCGCTGACCCGGCACGCGCTGCGCAACGCGGCCATCCCGGTCATCACGGTCCTCGGTCTGCAACTCGCGACGCTGCTCATCGGCACCGTCGTGATCGAGAACGTCTTCGGCCTGCCCGGTCTCGGCCGGATGCTGCTGCAGGACGTGGGCAACCGCGACCTGCTGAAGGTGCAGGGCACCGTGATGGTGCTGACCGCCGCGGTGCTTCTGATCAACTTCGTCGTCGACGTGGTGTACCACGCGGTCGACCCCAGGCTGAGGAGCAAGGCATGACATCAGTCGCCGACGCCCCACCGGACGCCACCGCCGACGTCGTCGCGGCCGGCCCGGTCAAGCCGCGCCGCCGCTGGAACCTCACGCTGGTGATCGGCGCCGGCCTGGTGGGCCTGGTCGTCCTCACCGCGCTCGCGTCGTTTCTCTGGACGCCGTACGACCCCACCCGGGTCGACCCGTCGCAGACGCTGCTGTCCCCGGGCGGGGACCACTGGCTCGGCACCGACCACTTCGGCCGGGACATCGTCAGCCAGCTCCTCGTCGGCGCGCGGACCACACTGTTCGTCGGTGTGGTCGCCGTCGCGATCGCCGCCGCCGTCGGCGTACCGCTGGGTCTGCTCGCCGCCACCGGGCACCGCTGGCTCAGCGAGCCGGTGATGCGGGCACTGGACATCGTGTTCGCCTTCCCGGCCATCCTGCTGGCGATCATCCTGGCCGCCGGCTTCGGCGCCTCCACGCTCACCGGCATGATCGCGATCGGCGTCGCCAACGTGCCGGTGTTCGGCCGTCTCACCCGGGCCGGCGCGATGCAGGTGCTGCAGAGCGACTTCGTGCTGGCCGCGCGCAGCTACGGCCGCCGGGGCGTGGTGCTCATGGTCCGGTACGTGCTGCCCAACATCGCGGCCCTGCTCATCGTGCAGGCGTCGGTGTCGTTCGCGCACGCGGTGCTCGCCGAGGCGGCGCTGTCCTACCTCGGGTACGGCACCCCGCCGCCGACCCCCACCTGGGGCCGGATGCTCCAGGAGGCCCAGAACTACTTCGTCGTGCAGCCGATGCTCGCCGTCTGGCCCGGTCTGGCGATCGCCCTGTCGGTGCTCGGCTTCAACCTCATGGGCGACGGGTTGCGCGACGCCCTCGACCCGCGGCTGAGAGGACGGTGAGCGGCGTGAGCGGGCTCGTGGTGGAGGACCTCGTCGTCGAGGTCCACGACATCCAGGCCGTCAAGGGCGTCTCGTTCGAGATCGGGCCGGGCCGCCGGATGGGACTCATCGGCGAGTCCGGCTGCGGCAAGTCCCTGACCGCGCTCGCGTTGATGGGCCTGCTGCCCCACGGCGTGACAGCGTCCGGCCGGGTGCTGCTGAACGGCCGTAACCTGCTCGACCTGTCCGACAAGCAGATGTGCGCGGTCCGCGGCAACGACATCGCCATGGTGTTCCAGGAGCCGATGACGGCGCTCAACCCGCTGATGCGGGTCGGCAACCAGGTCGCCGAGTCGCTGCGGCTGCACAAGGGGATGAGCCGCGCGGCGGCCTCGGCCCGGGCCGTCGAACTGCTCGAACGGGTCCAGCTGCCCGAGCCCGACCGCACCGCGCGCAAGTACCCGCACCAGCTCTCCGGCGGCCAGCGCCAGCGCGTCGTCCTGGCCATCGCGCTGGCGTGCGACCCCGCCGTGCTGATCGCGGACGAGCCCACCACGGCGCTGGACGTCACGGTGCAGGCGGAGATGCTGCGGCTGATGGACACGCTGGTGCGCGAGGAGGGCGCGTCGCTGCTGCTCATCACCCACGACCTGCCGGTGGTCGCCAGCATCTGCGAGGAACTGCTCGTCATGTACGGCGGCTCGATCGTCGAGCACGGCGACGTGGCGACGGTGTTCGACTCGCCCCGGCACCCGTACACGGCGGGCCTGCGGGCGTCCACGGTGCTGGAGAGCACCGACGGGAGCGGCCGGCTGTCCACCATCCCGGGCCGCGTCCCGTCGCTCGGGTCGTTCCCCACCGGCTGCGTGTACCGCAACCGCTGCCCGCGCGCCGACGACGTCTGCGGCACGGTGCCGCTGCTGACGGCGCCGCCCGGCAGCACCCAGCGGGCGGCCTGCCACCACCCGATCGAGAGCGACCAGCCCCTAGGAAGCGGGAAGGCCAGCGCATGACCACCACCCCGTTGCTGGAAGCCGTCGACGTGGTGCGCGAGTACCGCGCCCCGCGGCGGTCGCTGCGTACGCCGGGCCGGCCGATCCGCGCGCTCGACGGCGTGAGCGTGCAGGTCCACGAGGGCGAGGCGTTCGGCATCGTGGGGGAGAGCGGCTCCGGCAAGTCCACGCTGTCGCGCATCCTCATGGCACTCGACCAGCCGACCTCCGGCACCGCGTTCTACCAGGGGCAGCGGATCAGCGGCGTACCGGAGCGGCGGCTCGGGTTCCTGCGCCGCGACGTGCAGATGGTGCTCCAGGACCCGATGTCGTCGCTGAACCCGCGCATGCGGGTCGCGGACATCATCGCGGAGCCGATGCGCGCGCTGCGCCTGCCCGGCGACCACCGGGCCCGCGTCGCCGAGCTGATGCACTCCGTGGGTCTGCCCGAGGAGGCGGTGACCCGCTACCCGCACCAGTTCTCCGGCGGCCAGCGGCAGCGCATCGCCATCGCCCGCGCCCTCGCGGCCGGGCCGAAGGTCATCGTGGGGGACGAGCCGGTCAGCGCGCTCGACGTCTCGGTGCGCGCGCAGATCCTCAACCTGCTCACCGACCTGGCCGAACAGTTCAAGCTGACCCTGATCCTGGTCTCCCACGACCTGTCCGTCGTCCGGTACCTCTGCGACCGGATCGCGGTGATGAACCAGGGCCGGATCGTCGAGACGGGTGACACCGAATCGATCTACTCCGACCCCCGGCACCCCTACACCCAGAGGCTGCTGTCCGCGGTGCCCACCCTGAGCGGCGACCTCCTGGACCGATTCAACAGGAGCAGCACATGAGGTTGGTTGACCGCGTCGCCGTCGTCACCGGAGGCGCCAGCGGCATCGGACTGGCCACAGTCGGCCGGCTCGTCGAGGAGGGCGCCCGCGTCGTCATCGCCGACCTCGACGGCGACCGCGCCGCCGAGGCGGCCGCCGGGTTCGGGTCCGCCGTCGTGGGCGTGGCCTGCGACGTCACCCGGGCCGCTGACTGCCGCGCCGCCGTCGAGACCGCCGTCGAGCGGTTCGGCCGGCTCGACCTCATGCACGCGAACGCCGGTACGCCGTTCACCGGCCCGCTGGACGAGGTGGACCAGGCGACGCTGGACCGCGTGGTCGACGTCAACCTCAAGGGGGCGTTCTGGACCGCGCAGGCCGCCGCGCCCGCGCTGATCGAGGCCGGTGGCGGCGCGATCGTGTTCACCGCGTCGCTCCAGGCCGTCATCGCCCGCCCCCGGTACGCGCCGTACACCGCCGCCAAGCACGGCGTCATCGGCCTGATGAAGGCGCTGGCGCTGGAACTCGCGCCGCACGGCGTGCGGGTCAACGCGATCGCCCCGGCGGCGACCGAGACGCCGATGCTCTCGGCGTTCCTGGGCGGGATGGGTGACGTGCCGGACAGCGCGCGGGAGAACTTCCGGGCGTCGATCCCGCTGGGCCGCATGGCGACGCCGCGCGACTCCGCCGACGCGGTGGTCTTCCTCGCCAGCGACGAGGCGCGCATGGTCACGGGCCACACGCTCGTCCTCGACGGCGGCACGACGGCCGGCTGAGGCGTACCGTGACCGGACCTCTGGCGGACCCTCCGTACGAGGGGACCATCGGACGCACCTACGGCGAGTCGACGGAGCACTGGAGCACGCCGCCGTCGGCCGCCGCGGGTACCCCGAACGTGGTGTACGTGCTGCTGGACGACGTCGGGTTCGCCGACTTCGGCTGCTTCGGCGCCGAGATCGACACCCCGACGATCGACCGGCTGGCCGCCTCCGGGCTGCGGTACACCAACTTCCACACCTCGCCGCTGTGCTCGCCGACCCGGGCCAGCGTGCTCACCGGCCGCAACCACCACAGCGTCGGCATGCGCATGCTGTCCAACTTCGACAGCGGCTTCCCCAGCGGGCGGGGGCGGATCACCCACGCCGCCGCCACCGTCGCGGAGATGCTCGCCGACGCCGGGTTCAACACCATGGCGGTCGGCAAGTGGCACGTCGCGCCGCTGGAGCAGACCACGCCGTCCGGGCCGTACGACCAGTGGCCGCTGGGACGCGGTTTCGAGCGGTACTACGGCTTCCTGGAGGCCGAGACCGACAACTTCTATCCGGAGCTGGTGTACGACAACCACCAGGTGGACCCGCCGGCCACCCCGGAGGAGGGCTACCACCTCACCGAGGACCTGACCGACCGGGCCATCGGGTTCGTCCGGGACCAGACCTCGTTCACCCCGGAGAAGCCGTTCTTCCTCTATCTGGCGTACGCCGCGGCGCACGCGCCGCACCAGGCCCCGCCGGAGTACCTGGCGAAGTACCGCGGCCGCTACGACGCCGGCTGGGACGTCATCCGCGCGGACCGGCACCGGCGGCAGATCGGGCTGGGCATCATCCCGCCGGACGCGCCGCTGCCGCCGCACAACCCGGGCGTCGTGCCGTGGGACGACGTGCCGCCGGAGCAGCGGCGCCTGTTCGCCCGCATGCAGGAGGCGTACGCGGCGATGGTCGACCACACCGACGCCCAGCTCGGGCGCCTGGTCGACTTCCTGGAGCGGATCGGCCGGCTGGACGACACGATCTTCGTGGTCATGTCGGACAACGGCGCGAGCCCCGAGGGCACGCCGCTCGGCACGCTCAACCCCACCGCGTTCCAGAACCGGGTGCCGGAGAACCTCCAGGACAGCCTGGACCGGATCGACGAGATCGGCGGCCCGCGGGCGCAGAGCAACTACCCGCTGGGCTGGGCGCAGGTCAGCAACACCCCGTTCCGCCGCTACAAGCAGCACACCCACGAGGGCGGGGTGCGGGTGCCGTTCGTGCTGAGCTGGCCGGCCGGTGACGTACCCGGCGGGCAGGTGCGGACGCAGTTCCAGCACAGCATCGACGTCACCGCGACGGTGCTGGACCTGGTCGGGGTGCAGCCGCCGGCGGTGCGCCGGGGCATCCCGCAGATGCCGCTGCACGGCCGCAGCTTCCGCGACGGGCTGCGCGACCCGGCGGCGCCGCCGTCGCGGGACCGCCAGTACTTCGAGATGTTCGGCCACCGCGGCATCTACCACCAGGGCTGGAAGGCTGTCGCGTTCCACGAGCGGGGCACCTCCTGGGACGAGGACCGCTGGGAGCTGTACCGGATCGACGAGGACCCGACCGAGAGCCGGGACCTGGCCGCCGAGCATCCGGAGGTGCTGCGGCGTCTTATCGAGGAGTTCTGGATCGAGGCGGCCCGCTACGACGTGCTGCCGCTGGACGACAGGGGATTCGCGATCCGGGCCCGGGTGCCGCGCCCCGGCTCGGTGCGGGACCGGCTGGACTTCACCTACCTGGCCGGCGTGCCGACGATCTCCGGCGCGGCGGTGCCGCCGACGATGAACCGCTCGCACGCCATCACCGCGCGGGTGCACCGCACCGACGCCACCCAGGGCGGCGTGATCGTGGTGCTCGGCAACGTCAGCGGCGGGTACGTGCTGCACATCAAGGACAACCACCTGGTGTACGAGTACAACCACCTCGGTACCCGTTACGTGCTGCGGTCCGAGGGCGAGTTGCCGCTGGGCCCGGTGGAGCTGACCTTCGAGCTGACGAAGACGGCCGACTGCCAGGGCACCGGCCGCCTGTACGTGGACGGCGAGGCGGCGGGGGAGGCGCTGTTCCCGCGCCTGCTGCCGTTCTTCCACGGCTTCGCCGGCATGGACGTCGGTCGCAGCATCCACTCGCCGGTGTCACAGAGCTACCCGGCCCGGCACGAGTTCTCCGGCGAACTGGAGTACGTGCGGTTCCGGCTCGCCGCGTCCGAGGACGTCGGCGAGCCCATCGCGCCGGCGGGCGGCGTCGCGCCGCGTCCGTCGGCCGGCGTCGGGTTCGAGGTGGTGGACTGACGCGCGCCCGCGCGTACGACGACGGCGCGTGGACGGACCTCCTCGTCCGTCCACGCGCCGTCCGTCTGTCGGGGGCCTCAGCGCAGGGCCAGGCCCCAGAGCGGGTCCTCCAGGAACCGCCCGACGTGGGCGAGCACCCGGCTGCCCAGCTCCCCGTCCACCAGCCGGTGGTCGAACGACAGCGACAACTGCGCCGTCCACCGGGGAACGACCTGCTCGTCGACCACCCACGGCATCCGGCGCAGCGCGCCGAGGCAGAGGATCGCCGCCTCACCCGGGTTGAGGATCGGGGTGCCGGCATCCACCCCGAACACCCCGATGTTGGTGATGGTGATGGTCCCGCCGGACAGGTCGGCGGGACGGGTGCGGCCCTCCCGCGCGGTGCTCGCCAGCTCGTTCAGGGCGACCGCGAGATCGCGTACCGGAAGGTTCTGCGCGGCCTTGATGTTCGGCACGAGCAGGCCGCGCGGCGTCGCGGCGGCGATGCCCAGGTTGACGTCGGCGAACCGAACGATCTCCTGGTTCTCCTCGTCCCAGCTGGCGTTCACGTCCGGATGCCGGCGGACGGCGTCCAGCACCGCCAGCGACGCCACGAGCAGCGGGCTGACCTTCACCCCCTGGAAGGCAGGGTCCTGCTTCAGCCGGTCCACGAACTCGACGGTGCCTGTCATGTCGACGGTGAGGAACTCGGTGACGTGCGGCGCGGTGAACGCGCTGGCGACCATGGCGGCGGCTGTCGCCTTGCGCACCCCGCGCACGGGCAGGCGCTCGTCCCGCCGCTGGTCGGCCACCGGCGCCGGGCCGGTGGTGTGGTCGAGCAGGTCCTGGCGCGTGATCCGGCCGTCGGGGCCGCTGCCGCGGACGTCCGCCAGCTCCACGCCGAGGTCCTTGGCGAGCTTGCGCAGCGGCGGCTTGGTGAGCACCGGCGGCCGGGACGTGTGCGCCGGGCGGGAGGTGTCGGCCGGCCGGACGGACGGTGTGGCGCGACGGGGCCGCCGCGTCCGCGCCTGGGCGGACACCCCGTAGCCGACGAGCACCGCGGTACGTTCCTCGGCGGGCTCCTCGGCCGGCGGCGATGCGGCGGCCGGCGCGGCATCCGGGGCGTCCGAGCCGTCCCCGGTCCGGATCGCGATGATCGGCGAGCCGACCTCGACTGTCTGCCCCTCCCCGGCCAGGAGGCGATCCACCACTCCGGCGTACGGACTGGGCAGCTCGACCACGGCCTTGGCGGTCTCGATGTCCACGATGACGTCGTTGAGGCCGACCGGATCGCCCGGGGCGACCCGCCAGGTGACGATCTCGGCCTCGGTGAGGCCCTCGCCGACGTCGGGCAGACGGAACTGCTGAACGCTCACTGGTACCTCTCCCTTCACGCGGCCAGGACGCGGTCGACGGCGTCGAGGATCCGGTCCAGGTCGGGCAGGTACTCCTCCTCGACCTTGGCCGGCGGGTACGGCAGGTTGAATCCGCCGACCCGCTCGACCGGCGCCTCCAGCGAGTAGAAGCACCGGCTCGTCACCTGCGCGACGACCTCGGCGCCGAACCCGGCGAACGTGGGGGCCTCGTGGACCACCACCGCCCGGCCGGTGCGGCGCACCGACTCCTCGACGGTGGCCACGTCCAGCGGCGAGATGGACCGCAGGTCGATCACCTCGATGTCGCGGCCCTCCTGCGCCGCGGCCTCGGCGGCGGCGACGCAGGTGGCGACAGTGCCGCCGTACGTCAGCAGCGTCACGTCGGTGCCCGGCCGCACGGTCCGGGCGCGGTCCAGCGGCAGCGGCGGCCCGGCCTCCTCGGGCGTGACCTCGCCCTTGACCCAGTAGCGTCGCTTCGGCTCGTAGAAGATGACCGGGTCGTCACCGGCGACGGCCTGCCGGATCATCCAGTGCGCGTCGTCCGGGTTGGCGCAGTAGACGACCCGAAGCCCGGCGGTGTGCGCGAAGTACGCCTCGTTCGACTCGCTGTGGTGCTCCACCGCGCCGATGCCGCCACCGACCGGGATGCGCACCACCACCGGCAGGGCGGTACGGCCGCCGGTGCGGGCCCGCATCTTGGCGAGCTGGGAGACGATCTGGTTGAACGCGGGGTAGACGAAGCCGTCGAACTGGATCTCGCAGACCGGGCGGTACCCGCGCAGCGCCAGCCCGATGGCGGTGCCGACGATCCCGGACTCGGCGAGGGTGGTGTCCACCACCCGGGCCTCACCGAAGTCCTTCTGGAGACCGTCGGTGACCCGGAAGACGCCGCCGAGCCGGCCGACGTCCTCGCCCATCAGGAGGACCTTGTCGTCGTCCTCCATGGCACGGCGAAGGCCTGAGTTCAGTGCCTGACAGAGAGTGAGCATGAACGAGTTCTCCGATCGGGGCGGGCGTCAGTCGAGGAAGGAGGCGCGGTAGGCGACGAACGCGTCGCGCTCCTCCCGCAGAAGCGGGGGCACGTCGGCCAGCACTGTGGCGAAGGCGTCGGCGAGGTCCGGCGCCGTCAGCGCCAGGCACTCCCGGCGGGTCCGGTCGGCCAGCTCGTCCGCCTCGGCCTGGATCCCGCCGAGGAACGCCTCGTCGCTCCAGCCCTCGGCGCGCATGAGCGCCTCCACCCGGGCCAGCGGATCCCGCGCCCGCCACGCCGCCAGCTCGTCGTCGGTGCGGTACCGGGTCGGGTCGTCCGACGTGCTGTGCCCGCCCATCCGGTACGTGGTGGCCTCGACGATCGCGGGGCCGGCGCCGGACCGGGCGTGTTCGGTCACCGCGGACGTCACCGCGTACACCGCCAGCACGTCGTTGCCGTCGACCCACTCGCTGCGCAGGCCGAATCCGGCGCCGCGCCGGTGGATCGGGGTACGCGTCTGCGACGCCGTCGGCGTCGAGATGGCCCACTGGTTGTTCTGGCAGAAGAACACCATCGGCGCGGCGTTGACGGCGGCGATGTTCATCGCCTCGCTCGCGTCGCCCTCGCTCGCGGCGCCGTCACCGAAGTACGTCACGACCACCGTGTCGCTGCCGTCGCGCTGCACACCGAGGGCGTACCCGGTGGCGTGCAGCAGCTGGGCGGCCAGGACCAGCGTGTAGATGTGGAACGAGTACGGCTCCGGATCCCAGCCGCTGTGCGCGACGCCGCGCCACTGCCGCAGCAGGTCGGCCGGGCCGATGCCGCGCCACAGCGCCGCGGCGTGCTCCCGGTAGCTCGGGAAGACGTAGTCGTCGGCGCGTGCCGCCGCGACCGAGCCGACCTGGGCGGCCTCCTGGCCGCGGCACTGCAGCCACAGGCCCAGCTCGCCCTGCCGCTGCAACGCGAACGCCTCGTCGTCGAGGCGGCGTGCGAGCCGCATCCCCCGGTACAGGTCACGGGTGAGGCGGCCGAGGGCGTCGCGGTCGGCGTCGACGTCCGGGTGCAGGCGCCCGTCCGGGGTGACGAGCTGGGTCCAGCCCTCGGACGTACGCGGAAGGTCGGTGGTGCCGGTGAAGGGGTTGGTGACCGGTGGGTCGGCGAGATCTACGGTAGTCATTCGTCACCTTCTGGGTGCGTCGGTCTCCGCGTCACCGGGGTCGCCGGCCGTCTCGCGGATCTCTCGGATACGGGACCGCCCGCCGGGGTGGACCCGGCGGGCGGTGGTGGGCAGTGCCTCAGACCGTGTGGCGGTCGGCGAGTGTCAGCGCCTCGTCGAGGATCGCCAGGCCCGCCTTGGCCTCCGTCTCCGACACGGTGCACGGGGGCACCACGTGGATCCGGTTGAAGTTCGCGAACGCGACCAGGCCGCCGCGCTTGCACGCGGCCAGCACCTCGTTCATCTCCGGCGACGACGACCCGTACGGCGCCAGCGGCTCCTTCGTCTCGCGGTCGCGTACCAGTTCCAGCGCCCAGAACACGCCGAGTCCGCGGACGTCACCGACGCTCGGATGCCGTTCGGCGAGTTCGCGCAGCCCCGGGCCCAGCACGTCGGCGCCGATCGTGGCGGCGTTCTCGACGATCCGCTCGTCCCGCATCACGTTGATGGTCGCGACGGCGGCGGCGGTGGCCAGCGGGTGACCGGAGTAGGTCAGGCCGCCGGGGTAGGCACGGGTGGCGAACGTCTCCGCGACGTGCTCGGCGATCACCACACCGCCGAGCGGGACGTAACCGGAGTTGACGCCCTTGGCGAAGGTGATCAGGTCGGGCGTCACGCCGTAGTGGTCCAGCGCGAACCAGGCGCCGGTACGCCCGAAGCCCGCCATCACCTCGTCGGCGATGTAGAGGATGCCGTGCCTGTCGCACAGCTCCCGTACGCCCGCGAGGAAGCCCGGCGGTGGCGGCATGATGCCGGCGGTGCCCGGCACCGTCTCCAGCACGATCGCCGCGATGGTGGACGGGCCCTCCATCTCCACGACGCGTTCGAGGTGGCGCAGCGCGAGCGCGCACTCCTCCTCCTCGGTCGTGGCGCCGAACTCCGACCGGTACAGGAACGGGCCGAAGAAGTGCACCACCCCGGCGGTGCCGTTGTCGCTGGGCCAGCGGCGCGGGTCGCCGGTGAGGTTCACCGCGGTCTGGGTGCCGCCGTGGTAGCTGCGGTACTGCGACAGCACCTTCGGCCGGCCGGTGTGCAGCCGGGCCATCCGGACGGCGTGCTCGATCGCGTCCGCGCCGCCGTTGGTGAAGAACACCTTGGAAAGGCCGGCCGGGGTCAGCTCCGTGATCAGCCGGGCCGCCTCGCCGCGGGCGTCGTTGGCGTACGACGGCGCGATCGTGCACAGGCGGGCCGCCTGCTCCTGGATCGCCGCGACCACCACCGGGTGCTGGTGGCCGATGTTGGTGTTGACGAGCTGCGACGAGAAGTCCAGGTAGCGGTTCCCGTCGCCGTCCCAGAAGTACGAGCCCTCGGCGCGCTCGACCACCATCGGGTCGAGCAGCGACTGGGCGGACCAGGAGTGGAAGACGTGCGCCCGGTCGAGTTCGTAGGTGCGTTGTGCGCTGCTGCTCATCGGCGTTCTCTCTCCGCTGCTCAGACGTTCTCGGGGAAGCCGAGGTTGATGCCGCCGTGGCTGGGGTCGAGCCACCGGGAGGTGACGACCTTGCCGCGGGTGAAGAAGTGCACGCCCTCGGCGCCGTGGGCGTGCGAGTCGCCGAAGAGGCTGTCCTTCCAGCCGCCGAAGGAGTAGTAGGCCATCGGCACCGGGATCGGCACGTTGACGCCGACCATGCCGACCTCGACCTCGTTCTGGAAGCGGCGGGCCGCGCCGCCGTCGTTGGTGAAGATGGCCGTCCCGTTGCCGTACCGGTTGGCGTTCACCAGCGCGAGCGCCTCGTCGTAGCTGCCGACGCGCACCACTGAGAGCACCGGCCCGAAGATCTCGTCGGTGTACACGCTCATCTCCGGCGACACCCGGTCCAGCAGGCTCGGCCCGAGCCAGAACCCGGACTCGTCGCCGTCGGCCCGCACGTCGCGGCCGTCCACCACCAGCTCGGCGCCGGCCTCGACACCCGCGTCGAGGTACGACGCGACGCGGTCGCGGTGCTCCTTGGTGACCAGCGGACCCATGTCGCAGGAGCGCCGCCCGTCACCGACCTTCAGGGTGGCGATGCGCTCCCGGATCCGGGCCACCAGATCGTCGGCGACGGGCTCGACGACCACCAGGGCCGAGATGGCCATGCACCGCTCGCCGGCCGAGCCGAACCCGGCGTTGACCGCCGCGTCGGCGGCCAGGTCGAGGTCGGCGTCCGGCAGCACCACCATGTGGTTCTTCGCGCCGCCGAGGGCCTGGACGCGCTTGCCGTTGCGGGTGCCGGTCTCGTACACGTACCGGGCGATCGGCGTGGAGCCGACGAACGACACCGCCTTGACCTCGGGGTGCTCCAGCAGCCGGTCGACCGCGACCTTGTCGCCGTGTACGACGTTGAAGACGCCCGCGGGTAGGCCGGCCTGCTCCCACAGCCGGGCCACGAGCAGCGACGCGGACGGGTCCTTCTCGCTGGGCTTGAGCACGACGGTGTTGCCCGCCGCGATGGCGATGGGCACGAACCACATCGGGACCATCACCGGGAAGTTGAACGGCGAGATGACGGCGCAGACGCCGACCGGCTGCCGGATCGAGTAGACGTCCACGTTCGTGGAGACGCCCTCGGAGTAGCCGCCCTTGAGCAGGTGCGGGATGCCGCAGGCGAACTCGACGACCTCCAGGCCGCGGGTGACCTCGCCGAGGGCGTCCGAGACGACCTTGCCGTGCTCGGCCGTGATCAGCTCGGCCAGCTCCTGCTTGTGCCGGTTGACCAGCTCCCGGAACGCGAACAGCACCTGGGTGCGCTTGGTCAGCGACGAGGTCCGCCAGGAGGCGAACGCGGCGGCGGCGGAGGCGACCGCCTGGTCCACCTCGTCGACCGAGGCCAGCGGCACCTCCGTCCGGACCGCGCCCAGCGCCGGATCGTAAACTGGGGCCGTACGCTCGGTGACGCCGGCGAACGGCTTGCCGTCGATCCAGTGGGTCACCCGCTCCAGCGGGACGGGAGCGGGCGCGGTGCCGGGTGCTGTCTGGGTCATGCCCGGGATCATCTGTGCTTCCCCAGGTCCGGGCAATGGGCACTGTGTCGTTCCCGTCCGCGGGAAGCGCACATACTGTGCGCCGGAGGAGAGGGGGAGGCGCTCCGATGCCGATGACCGTCCGTGACGTGCTCGAACTGCCGGCTCTGCAGCAGGCCGGGCCGCGCGTCCTGGCGGGCCGGGACCGGCTGGACGCGCCGGTGCGCTGGGTGCACGTCGCCGAGATCCCCGAGATCGCCGACCTGCTCCGCGGTGGCGAGCTGGTCCTGACCACGGGCATCGGCCTGCCCCCGGACGACGACGGGCTGCGCCGGTGGATCGACGGCCTGGCGGCCGTCGGGGTGGCGGGTGTGGTGGTCGAGCTGGGCCGCCGGTTCGGCGGCACGCTGCCGGCCGGCCTGGTCGAGCACGCCCGCAGCCGGAACCTGCCTCTGATCGCGCTGCGGCGCGAGATGCGGTTCGTCGCGGTGACCGAGGTCGTCCACTCGGTGATCGTCGAGGAGCAGACGGCGGACCTGCTCGCGAAGGACGAGATCCACCGCATCTTCACCGAGCTGTCGGTGGAGGGCGCCGAGCCCCGGCAGGTGCTCCGCGAGGTCACCCGCCTGTCCCGGCGTCCCGCGGTGCTGGAGAACCTCGCCCACCAGGTGCTGGCGTACGAGACCGGCCCGCTGACCGCCGAGGAGCTGCTCGACCGCTGGGAGACCCGCTCGCGCGCGGTCGAGGTCCCGTCCGGCACCGGCTACGAGCCGCGATCGGGCTGGCTGGTGACGAGCGTCGAGGCGCGGGGCAACCGGTGGGGGCGGCTCGTGCTGCTGTGCGACCAGGAGCCACCGGCCCGGACCCGGGTGCTGCTGGAACGCGCCGCGTCCACCATCGCGCTGAACCAGCTCGTCGCCCGGGACTCGTCGTCGGTCGAGCGGCAGGCCCGCAGCAGTCTGCTGCTGAGCATCGTCAACCACTCCGCGCCCACCCGGGACGTGGCGCTGCGGGCGCGCGGGCTCGGTGTCGTACTGGAGCAGCGACTGCTGCTCGGCGTCGTGGTCCGGCGGCGCCGGCCGGCCCCGGGCACCGGCGCCGACGGGAACGCGAACCGGCGGGCACTGCTCGACGCGGTGGAGACGGCGGTACGCGAGTGCGGGCTCGCCGCGCTCGCCGGCGACGTGGACGAGGCGGCCGGCGGCACCGGCGTCACCCTCCTCGTCGCGCTCGACGAGACCGGCTCCGACGAGGCGGCGCTGGGGAGCCTGTCCGCCGCGCTCACCCGGGCGGGCCACCGGGCCGGCGCGGACGTCGTGGTCGCCGCCGGGTCGGTGGTCCGGACGCTCGACCTGGCCCGGCGCTCGCTGGTCGAGGCGGCGCAGGTGGCCGATGCGACAGTGCACACCGCCGAGCCGCGCCCGTTCTACCGGCTGCACGACGTCCGCCTCCGGGGCCTGCTGTACCTGCTGCGCGACGACGTGCGCCTCCAGACGTTCGTCGAGCGCGAGCTGGGCCCGCTGCTCTCCTACGACCAGCGCCACGGCACGAACCACGTCGCGTTGCTGGAGACGTACCTGGTGGAGGGGCGCAACAAGCGGCGCGCGGCGGATGCGATGTCGCTGTCGCGGTCGGCGCTCTACCAGCGGCTGGAGCTGATCGAGCGGGTGCTCGGCGTCGACCTGGATTCGAGCGAGCGGCGCCTGTCGCTGCACGTGGCGCTCACCGCCCGGGACGTCATGCGCGCCGGTGGCCCGGAGGCCACCGGCTGACGGTCACCTGTGGGTGCCGCGGCCCGACCGCAGGCGCCGGACGCCGTCGCGGGCCGGCGCGCTGTGCACGCTGACGCTGACCACAGGTACGGCGTTCGCGACGCTCTTGCGGACCGTCTCCAGCGGCGCCGTGCCGGGGGTGCACTCGACGATCATCACCGCGGAGCGGTCGGGGCACTGCACGTACTGGACGTGTGAGACGGCGACCCGGCGGGAGTGCAGCACGGACAGCACCTTGAGCAGGCCGGTCGTGGAGTGGCCCACGCCGAGGTGGATCACCATCGTGCTCGGCGTGCCGTGCTCGGCGGCGGGCTCGTCGTACGGGCGGCCGGGGGCGGGCCGGGGATGGTCGACGGTTGCGGGGGTGGATGCGGACACGCTCACGGGGGCCTCACTAGGACGAGCCGACAGGATCGCTTGGCCGGCGACGCACGCGGAGGCGTACGCCGCCTAGGTAATCAGCCGGGTCGCGATTCGATTGCCCACGGCGGGAGTGTGGCACGGGAACCGGCTCGCCGGGAGGCTGCGCCGGGCAGCCGTCCGCCACGTGAGACAGGGCCCTGACCTGCGGATCGACGGTGATGGGTCGCCTCGGTGGGGCCGATCGCCGGGTTACCGGCCGGTACGCGAGCCCTTAAGGATCGTTCAGGATCTCGCTCTACACTCGGACTCGGGACGACGACTTGAGAAGGAGCTCCGCGCATGGACGCTGACGAGATCGCCGCCGGTCGGGCCCGCTGGCAGGCCCGCTACGACGCCGCCCGCAAGCGCGACGCGGACTTCACCACGCTGTCCGGAATGCCGGTCGAGCCGGTGTACGGCCCGCCGGAGGACACCGCGTACCCCGGGTTCGAGCGGATCGGCTGGCCGGGCGAGTTCCCGTACACCAGGGGTCTGTATCCGACCGGCTACCGCGGGCGGACCTGGACCATCAGGCAGTTCGCCGGCTTCGGCAACGCCCGGCAGACCAACGAGCGCTACAAGATGATCCTCGGCGCGGGCGGCGGCGGTCTCTCCGTCGCCTTCGACATGCCGACGCTGATGGGCCGCGACTCCGACGACCCGCAGTCCCTCGGCGAGGTCGGCCACTGTGGTGTCGCTGTGGACTCGGCCGCCGACATGGAGGTGCTGTTCGACGGCATCGACCTGGCCGGCGTGACCACCTCGATGACCATCTCCGGCCCGGCCGTGCCGGTCTTCTGCATGTACCTGGTCGCCGCCGAACGGCAGGGCGCCGACCTGTCCACGCTGGACGGAACACTCCAGACGGACATCTTCAAGGAGTACATCGCGCAGAAGGAGTGGCTGTTCGACCCCGAGCCGCACCTGCGCCTCATCGGCGACCTGATGGAGTACTGCGCCCGGGAGATCCCGCGGTACAAGCCGCTGTCCGTCTCCGGCTACCACATCCGCGAGGCCGGCTCGACCGCCGCGCAGGAGCTGGCGTACACGCTGGCCGACGGATTCGGGTACGTCGAGCTGGGCCTGTCGCGCGGCCTGGACGTGAACACGTTCGCCCCCGGCCTGAGCTTCTTCTTCGACTCCCACGTGGACTTCTTCGAGGAGATCGCCAAGTTCCGCGCCGCGCGCCGGATCTGGGCCCGCTGGCTGCGCGACGTGTACGGCGCCACCAGCGAGAAGGCCCAGTGGCTGCGGTTCCACACGCAGACCGCCGGGGTGTCGCTGACCGCTCAGCAGCCGGTGAACAACGTGGTCCGCACCGCCGTGGAGGCCCTGGCCGCGGTGCTCGGCGGCACCAACTCGCTGCACACCAACGCCCTCGACGAGACGCTCGCCCTGCCCACCGACGAGTCGGCCGAGATCGCCCTGCGGACCCAGCAGGTGCTGATGGAGGAGACCGGGGTGACGAACGTGGCCGACCCGCTCGGCGGCTCCTGGTACGTCGAGGCGCTCACCGACCGGATCGAGGCCGAGGCGGAGGAGATCTTCGCCCGGATCAAGCAGCTCGGCGGCGAGGGTCCGCACACCATCGGCCCGATGACCTCCGGCATCCTGCGCGGCATCGAGGACGGCTGGTTCACCGGGCACATCGCCGAGTCGGCGTTCGTCTACCAGCAGGCGCTGGAGAAGGGCGACAAGCGGATCGTCGGCGTCAACTGCCACACCGGCACCGTCGCCAAGGACCTGGAGATCCTGCGCATCTCGCACGAGGTGGAGCTGGAGCAGCGCCGGGTGCTGACCGAGCGCAAGTCGGCCCGCGACGACGCCGCGGTCACCGCCGCCGTCGCGCGGATGGTCGAGGTGGCGAGGACCGGCGAGAACATGATCCCCGCCATGCTCGACGCGGTCCGCGCCGAGGCCACCCTCGGCGAGATCTGCGACGCCCTCCGCGCCGAGTGGGGCGTCTACCGAGAGCCCGCCCGCTTCTGACCCCGCTCTGCAAGGAAGGGCCCCTTGTTAACAGCTGCTGTTAAGAAGGGGCCCTTCCTCTACCGGAGGCGTTAACAGGGGGCCCTTCCTTGCGGGCGGGCTGAGCTGGGGGAGAGTGGCGACTGTCGCCGTCGCGGCTGGTCGGAGATCCGTCGCGTACGTGCGAGACTAGACAACCATGAGCGACCCACGGATCACCTCGTCGATCTTCACCCGCGGCGCGGTCGACCTCAGCGCGCTGCGCACCCCCGCACCGGCCGACACCTCCTCCGCCACACCGTCCCAGGGCGCTGGGCCGACCGGGCTGCCGGGCAGCCCCGCCGGCTCCGCCGCCGTGATCGACGTGACCGAGGCGAACATCCAGTCCGAGGTGCTCGAACGCTCGCTCACCACACCGGTGGTGGTCTTCTTCGGCGCCGCCGGCTACCCGGAGAGCGACCAGTTCGCCCCGGTGCTGGAGCGGCTGGCCGCCGAGGGCGGCGGAGCGTGGCTGCTGGCCCGGGTCGACGTGCAGCAGCAGCCGCGGCTCGCGCAGATGTTCCAGCTCCAGACGCTGCCCACCACGTACGCCATCGTCGGCGGCCGTCCGATCGACGCCTTCCCCGGCCCGGTGCCGGAGTCGCAGTTGCGACAGTGGCTCCAGGCGGTCCTCAAGGCCGGTGGCGTCACAGTCGCCGAGCCGGAGGACCCGCGCCTCGACGCCGCCGACGACGCGCTGATGAGCGGTGACCTCGACGCGGCCGAGGCGGCGTACCGGAAGATCCTGGCCGAGTCGCCGGCGGACGCGGCTGCGGAGGCGGGCCTGGCGCAGGTCGGGCTGGCCCGCCGGGTGGCGGGCGCCGACCCGCAGGGCGCGCTGGACGCCGCTGCGGCCGCCCCCGACGACGTGGACGCCCAGCTGCTGGCCGCCGACATCGAGGTGCTCAGCGGCCTCGCCGACGAGGCGTACAAGCGGCTGGTCGGCCTGGTCCGGCGCACCGCCGGGGACGACCGGGACCGGGTACGCCAGCACCTGCTCGGCCTGTTCACCATCGCCGGCCCGGACGACCCCGCCGTGGCCTCCGCCCGACGCGCCCTGGCCAGCGCACTGTTCTGAGTCAACCCGCGCGGGCCGGCGCACCGCCGGCCCGCCCGACCACCGAGGACGGGAGCCCATGATGCGCCGGATCGCCGTCCTCGACGCGCCGACGAACCTCGGACTGCGCCCGCCCACCGCGAGCTCCGTCCCCGGCTGCGCCAAGGCGCCGGGTGCGCTGCGCGACCACGGCCTGCTCGCCCGGCTGCGGGCCCGCGACGCCGGCTGCCTCACCCCGCCCCGGTACGACCCGGGGGACTGGCGGCCCGGCGACGGCGTCTGCCACGCGCCGGAGATCTCCGCGTACTCGGTGGCGCTCGCCGACCGGATCGGCGCGATCATCGACCGGGGCGAGTTCCCGCTGGTGCTCGGCGGCGACTGCTCGGTGCTGCTCGGCTCGGCGCTGGCCATGCACCGCCTCGGCGAGGCGGTCGGCGGGCGGATCGGGCTGGTCTTCGTCGACGGCCACTCCGACTTCCGGCACCCCGGCAACGCCTCCTACGTCGGCGCCGCCGCCGGGGAGGACCTGGCCCTGGTCACCGGCCGTGGACAGCCCGACCTGGCCGCGATTGAGGGCCGAAGGCCGTACTTCCGGGACATCGACGTGGTGGTGCTCGGCATCCGCGCGCAGGACGAGTACCGGCTCGACCTCCAGGCCGCCGGCATCACCACCCGGCCGGTGCCGGCGCTGCGCGCCGAGGGCGCCGCCCGTACCGCTCAGTGGGCGCACGAGCAGCTCGTCGACTGCGCCGGCTACTGGGTGCACATCGACGTGGATGTGCTCGACCCGGCGGTGATGCCCGCCGTGGACGCGCCCGACCCGGGCGGCATCGCCTTCGCCGAGCTGGAGATCCTGCTCGCCGGGCTGGTCGACACCCCGCACTGCCTCGGCGTCGAGCTGACAGTCTTCGACCCCGACTACGACCCGGACGGGGCGTACGCGGCCGAGATCGTGAACACAGTGGTGGCCGGGCTCGCCCCGGTGGTCGCGCCGGGTGCCGTGCCGCCCCGGCTGCTGCCGGCTGGGCCTGTCGCACCGGCGCCCCGCGCCGCCGACAGCCGGCCGGAGCCCGAGCCGCTGCCCGCCCCGGCGGCCGTACCGGCGCCGGCGGTCGCGGTGGAGCCGATCGGCCCCGACCCGACCGCCGGCGACGACCTCGGCGACGACCCGCTGGGGCCTGGCCTGCTGCGCCGCGCCCCCGCCGGAGACGAGCCGGACCCGGCCCGCTCCGGCATCGACATCGCCTGACCGGTACGCCTCAGCTCGCGGCCAGGCCGCGCAGGAACTTCTCGGCGATCGGCGCCGCCACCTTCGAGCCCGCCCCGCCCTGCTCCACGAAGACGGCGAAGGCCACGTCGCCCTGCCAGCCGACGAACCAGGCGTGCGTGTGCGCCGGGTTGTTGTCGTACTCCGCGGTGCCGGTCTTGCCGTGCACCGGCTCGCCCGGGACGTCGGCGAGCACGCTGCCGCTGCCCGACGTGACCACCCCGCGCATCATCGTCTTCAGCGCCGCCACCGACTCCGGCTTGAGCGCCTCGCCGGCCGGCGCGGGCTTGGCCGGCGCCGGTTCGAGCAGCAGCTTCGGCTGCTCGAACCTGCCCCGGGCCACCGCCGCGGTGGCGCTCGCCATGGCCAGCGGGCTCACCAGCGTGGTGCCCTGGCCGATCGCGGCGGCGGCCTGCTCGGTGGCCGAGCCGTTGGCGGAGATCTTGCCGGTGAACGCCTCGGTGCCCAGATCCCACGCGGCTTCCAGGCCGAGCGTACGGCCGGCCTGGGCCAGCCCGTCCGGGCCGAGCTTCGGCGCCAGCGCGGTGAACGCGGTGTTGCACGACTTGGCGAAGTCGGTGGCGAACGGCACTGGGCCCAGCTCGAAGTCGTCCGAGTTCTTGAAGACCCGGCCCTCGACTGTCGACGTCTTCGGGCAGTCCACTGTCGTCTGCGGCGTCACCGCGCCCCGGTCGAGCAGGCCGAGCGCGCTGACCATCTTGAACGTCGAGCCGGGCGGCACCTGGGCGGTGAAGGCGAGGTTGTCGCCCGCCGCACCCGGGCCGTTCGCGGCGGCCAGCACCGCGCCGTCGCTGATCCGCACGGCGACCAGGGCGGAGCGGCGGGTCTGCCCGCGCAACGCGGCGTCGGCGGCGTTCTGGGTGGCCGCGTCGATTGTCGTCTTCACCGGCTGACCGGGCTTCGGGTCGGCGCGGAACAGCTCCGTGCCGGTCGGCTCCACCTTGCCGTCCGGGGTGGTCCGCTGGGTGATCACGGTGACGCCGGGGACGCCGCGCAGCCGCTCGTCGTACCGGCCCTGGAGACCGCCGTGGCCGACCAGGTCGCCGCGCGCGTACCGGTCGGGGTGGGCCTGGAGGTCGTCGGCGGTGGCCTGGTCGACCGAGCCGAGCAGCGCCCGGGCGAACTCGCGGGTCGGCGCCAGCATGAGCTGCTCCGAGACGAACCGGGTGCCGGGCAGGTCGTAGATGCGCGGCTTGATCTGCCGGTACGCCTCGTCGCGCAACGTCACCACCTCGACCAGGCCGTCCGGCTTGGCCTCCTTGAGCCGCTTCGGCAGGTCGCCCAGGTCGACCGGCGGGGTGAGCGCGGGCCGGATCGCCTTGAACGCGGCGTCCAGCTTCCGGACCATGCCGGGGACGTCGTCGACCTCGCCGGGAACGAGCTGCACCCGGACCACCGGGCGTGGCGCGACGATCGGCTGACCGGCCGCGTCCAGCACACCGGCGCGCTGCGCCGGCTCCCGCCGCAGCGCGATCTTGTCACCGCTCTCCAGCTTCTCGTGCACCACCGACGGCTCCCAGATCACCTGCCACCGGTCGTCGCCGCCGCGCTTGAGGCGTACCGGATTCTCGTAGGCCCAGGTGCCGCCGCCGGGCAGCGCCCAGCTCACCTTGACCCGGGCGGTGGCGACGTCACCCTTGGTGGTGATGTCGCCGGTGCGGGCCAGCTCCGGCGGGTCGGCCGCGAGCGCGCCGGCGAGTGCCTGGATCTGCTTGGTCACCTCACCGGCGGGCAGCCGCCCGCCGGTCGGCTCGACGAAGCCGACCGCCTGGAGGTCACCGGAGCGCCAGCCGCCGAGGAACGCCTCGACGGCTGTCTCCGGGCCGTCGTCCCCGGAGCATCCGGTCAGCGCGCCGGCCGTGACCAGGACGGCGGTCAGTGCCGCGAGGGCGCGGTGACGGGTGTGACGGCGGGGGCGGACGGGGTACGACACGGGCATGAAGCAGTCCCTCCGGTGCTCAACTGCCCTGCACGCTAGTACGGCCCGGCGTTCCCCACCGCCCCGCCACGGCCTCCGGCAGCGCCAGAAGCGGCGTGTGGCAGTGTGATGAACATCGCCAGTCGGGGTACTCCGCGAGCGGCCGACCACGGACCCGCAACGGGTGAAAGGACAGAGTCCCGATCCGGACGTCCGGCCAGTGGTCCGCCGCGGGAGGTACCGCGCGGTAGGGCCTAGGCTGGGCGGCAGAGTGACCCACAACGCGGTGGGTCGAGGGGAGTGGCACCGATGGACCGGCGTCCGGCGATCAAACCGGGACCCGACCTCCGGCAGGCTGACACCGGCCGGGACGACGACAGCTTCGATTCGGCGACCGACGGAGACGGTTTCAGCCGTCTCGACACAGGAGTGACCGGGATGACCGGTTCCAGCATCGACACCCTCTACGACCTGGGCCTGCCTGCGCAGGCACTGGCCGACGAGTCGGAGGACGCCGAGCTGGACGAGCCCGTTCCCAACGCGGAGCGGCTGGTCGCCCAGGCGGTCGCGCTGGCAGGCGACGACCACGACGCGGCCACACTCGTGGACCGCTTCTGGCGGTTCGCGCCGGACGAGGAGCTGATCGGCTTCACCGCCGAGGAGATGCTGGAGGCGGCCCGGGCCCACCGGGACCTGGCCCAGCAGCGGGTGCCGGGCGAGCTGAAGCTCCGCATCCACGAGCCGGACGCCGAGCAGCACCACACGGTCGTGGAGATCGTCACCGACGACATGCCGTTCCTGGTCGACTCGGTGACCGCCCTGCTGAACTCCCGCCACCTGGACGTGCACCTGCTCGTGCACCCGCTGGTCGTGGTGCGGCGCGAGCCGCTGGGCCGGCTCACCGAGGTGTCGGCGGACGTGGAGCCGGACGACGCGATCGCCGGTGACCTGGTCGAGAGCTGGATGCGGATCGAGATCGACCCGGTCCGCGACCCGGCCGAGCGGGAGACGTTGCGGCGCGAGTTGCAGCGGGTGCTCACCGACGTGCGCGAGGCGGTCGAGGACTGGCCGAAGATGCGGCAGCGGGCCCTCGCGCTCGCCGACGAGCTGGCCGCCGCCCGGACGTCGGACAACCGCCCGCCGGTGCCGGAGAAGGACATCACCGACTCGGTGGAGCTGCTGCGCTGGCTGGCGCACGACCACTTCACGTTCCTCGGCTACCGGGAGTACCGGCTGGTCGACACCGACGGCGCGCGCGGCGGGCAGGCCCTGGAGGCGGTGCTCGGCACCGGGCTGGGCATCCTGCGCTCCGACTCGCCGGAGGCCCGGTCGCTGAACTCGATGACGCCCGAGGCGCACGAGAAGGTGCTGGAGAAGCGCCTGCTCATCATCACCAAGGCCAACTCGCGTGCCACTGTGCACCGCTCGGCGTACCTCGACTACATCGGCTTCAAGATCTTCAACGAGGCCGGTGAGGTGGTCGGGGAGCGGCGCTTCCTGGGCCTGTTCTCCACCGCCGCGTACCGGACCAGCGTGCAGGAGTTGCCCGTGGTCCGGCGCAAGGTCGCCGAGGTGCTCGACCGCTCGGGCCTGAGCCTGCGCAGCCACTCCGGCAAGGACCTGTTGCAGATCCTGGAGACCTACCCGCGCGACGAGCTGTTCCAGATCAAGACCGACGACCTCTACCACGCGGTGATCGGCGTGCTGCGGATGGCGGGCCGCCGGCAGCTGCGGGTGTTCCTGCGCCGCGACGCGTACGGGCGGTTCATCTCCTGCCTGATCTACCTGCCGCGGGACCGGTTCACCACGCAGAACCGGCTGCGCATGCAGGACATCCTGCTGCGTGAGCTGAACGGCGTCGGCGTCGACTACACCACGCGGGTGACCGAGTCGATGCTGGCCCGGGTGCACTTCATCGTGCGTACCGACCCGAACAACCCGCCCGGCGACATCGACGCCGACCTGCTCGCCGAGGAGCTGGCCGACGCGACCCGCCTCTGGGACGACGACTACCGGCTGGTGCTGGAACGCAAGCTCGGCGACGAGCAGGCCAAGCACCTGTTCGCCCGGTACGCCGACGCGTTCCCGGAGGGCTACAAGGACGGGCACACGCCGTACGAGGCGATGAAGGACCTGGCGAAGCTGGAGCTGCTGGAGGAGCCCGGCCAGCTGGAGATGCACCTGTTCCGCAAGCAGGCGCCGCCGCGTCCGTACGCCGCCCGCGCCGCCGACGCCGACGAGGCGATGGACGTGCGGTTCAAGGTCTACCGGTACGGCGAGCCGATGATGCTCTCCGCCGTGCTGCCGGTGCTGCACTCGCTCGGCGTGAAGGTGGTCGACGAGCACCCGTACGAGGTGGAGCGCGTCGACGGCCGGATCTGGCTCTACGACTTCGGTCTGGAGCTGCCCGAGCGGCACCAGGACCTGGCTGAGGTGCGTCCGCACGTGGAGAACGCCTTCGCCGCCGCCTGGCGGGGCGAGGCCGAGGTGGACGGCTTCAACGAGCTGGTGCTCCGGGCCGGGCTCACCTGGCGGCAGGTCGTCGTGCTGCGCGCGTACGCGAAGTACCTGCGGCAGGCCGGCACCGTCTTCTCCCAGGAGTACATGGAGCAGACGTTCATCGCGTACCCGCAGATCGCGGAACTGCTGGTGAAGCTGTTCGAGACCCGGTTCGCGCCGGGCGCCACCACGCTCGACGAGCGCCGGCAGCGCAGCGGCGAGCTGGTCGACGCGATCGGCGAGGCGCTGGACGAGGTGGCCAGCCTCGACCAGGACCGCATCCTGCGGTCGTACCTGACGTTGATCCAGGCCACGCTGCGTACCAGCTTCTACCAGAAGCCGGTGGGCGGGCGGCCCAAGGCGTACGTGGCGTTCAAGCTGGACCCGCAGGCCATCCCGGACCTGCCGGCGCCGCGGCCCAAGTTCGAGATCTTCGTCTACTCGCCCCGGTTCGAGGGCGTGCACCTGCGCTACGGGCCGGTGGCCCGCGGCGGCCTGCGCTGGTCCGACCGGCGTGAGGACTTCCGGACCGAGGTGCTCGGCCTGGTCAAGGCGCAGATGGTGAAGAACGCCGTGATCGTGCCGGTCGGCGCCAAGGGCGGCTTCGTGCTCAAGCAGAAGCCGGGTGACCGGGACGAGGCGGTGATCTGCTACAAGGAGTTCATCTCCGCGCTGCTCGACGTCACGGACAACATCGTCAGCGGCGAGATCGTGCCGCCCGAGGACGTGGTCCGGCACGACGGCGACGACCCGTACCTGGTGGTGGCCGCCGACAAGGGCACGGCGACGTTCTCCGACATCGCCAACGAGATCTCCGAGGCGCACAGCTTCTGGCTGGGCGACGCGTTCGCCTCCGGCGGCTCGGCCGGCTACGACCACAAGAAGATGGGCATCACCGCCCGGGGTGCCTGGGAGTCGGTCAAGCGGCACTTCCGGGAGCTGGGGCACGACACCCAGACGCAGGACTTCACTGTGGTCGGCGTCGGCGACATGTCCGGTGACGTGTTCGGCAACGGGATGCTGCTGTCGCAGCACATCCGGCTGGTGGCCGCGTTCGACCACAGGCACATCTTCCTCGACCCGGACCCGGACTCGGCCCGGTCGTGGGAGGAGCGCAAGCGGCTGTTCGACATGCCGCGCTCGTCGTGGGAGGACTACGACCGCGAGCTGATCTCCGCCGGCGGCGGCGTCTACCCGCGTACGGCGAAGTCGGTGCCGGTTTCGCCGCAGGTCCGCGCGGTGCTCGGCCTCGACGAGGACGTCACGCAGATCAGCCCGCAGGAGCTGATGAAGGCGATCCTCACCGCGCCGGTCGACCTGTTCTGGAACGGCGGCATCGGCACCTACGTCAAGGCGTCCAGCCAGACCAACGCCGAGGTGGGGGACAAGTCCAACGACGCCATCCGGGTGGACGGCAAGAGCCTGCGCTGCCGGGTGGTCGGCGAGGGCGGCAACCTGGGCTTCACCCAGCAGGGCCGGATCGAGTACGCCTCGACCGGCGGCCGCATCTACACCGACTTCATCGACAACGCGGCCGGTGTGGACTGCTCCGACCACGAGGTCAACATCAAGATCCTGCTCAACACGGCCGTCGCCGACGGCGAGCTGGACCGGCCGGAGCGCGACGAGCTGCTGGCCCAGATGACCGACGAGGTCGCCGAGCTGGTGCTGCGGGACAACTACGACCAGGCGCGGGCGCTCAACAACGCCCAGGCCCAGGCCGCCTCGCTGCTCCCGGTGCACCGGCGGATGATCAACGAGCTGGAGCGGTCCGGCGCGCTGAACCGGTCGCTGGAGGCGTTGCCGTCGGACGAGGAACTGGCGGTCCGCACCGAGAGCGGCCTGACCGCGCCGGAGTTCGCGGTGCTGCTCGCGTACGTCAAGATCGTGCTGGAGCGCGAGATCGTCGGCGAGGGCCTGGCGGACGAGGAGTGGACGACCGACGTCCTGGTCAACTACTTCCCGACGCCGCTGCGGCAGCGCTTCGCCGAGCGGATGGGCCGGCACCGGCTGCGCCGGGACATCGTCACCACCGTCCTCGTCAACGAGGCGATCAACCGGGGCGGCATCTCGTTCGTCTTCCGGGTGGTCGAGGAGACGGCGGCGTCCGCGGCGGACGTGCTCCGGGCGTACGTGGTGGTCCGCGAGGTGTTCGGCCTGCGTGACCTGTGGGACGCGGTCGAGGCGCTGGACAACAAGGTCTCGCCCGAGTTGCAGACGGCCGTCTACCTGGACACCCGGCGGCTGCTCGACCGCGCGGTGCGCTGGCTGGTCACCAACCGGAGGTCACCGATCGACGTGCCGGCGGAGATCGCCCGGCTGCGCGACGGTGTGGCCCGGCTCCTGCCGGACCTGGAGAACCGGTTCTGGGGCACCGAGCGGGAGGCCATCGCGGCGCACATCGAGTCGCTGGTCGAGCGTGGGCTGCCGCGTGACCTGGCCGAGCAGGCGACCCGCCTGATGTACAGCTTCGGCCTGCTGGACATCGTGGAGACGGCGCAGGGCACCGGGCGGGACGTGAGCGAGGTGGCCTCGGTCTACTTCGTGCTCTCCGACCGGTTCCGGGTCGACGCGCTGCTGTCGAAGATCTCCCTGCTGCCCCGCGAGGACCGGTGGCAGACGCTGGCCCGGATGGCGCTGCGCTACGACCTGTACGCCGCGCTGGCCGCGCTCACCGCCGAGGTGCTCGGGTCCACGCCGGAGGACGTGCCGCCGGTGGAGCGGGTGCAGGAGTGGGAGCAGGCGAACGCCACCTCGATCCACCGGGCGCACCGGGCGATGGGGGAGTTCGACGAGTCCCGTGCCGACCTGTCCGCGCTGTCGGTGCTGCTGCGCCAGATCCGTACCCTGGTCCGGACCTCGGCGGCGGCCTGACCGCTGACGCACGAGTGGCCCGGTGGTCGGTTCCCCGACCACCGGGCCACTGCCGTTGCCGCCCTCAGCTGGTCATCGGGGCGTAGACGACGATGTTGTTCAGGTAGCTCCCGGCCGTCTTGTCGAACACCCCGCCGCAGGTCACCACGCGCAGGGCCGGGACGTCCGACGGACCGTAGACCTGCGCGGCGGGAAAGGCGGTCTTCGGGTACGACGCGACCTCCCGCACGGTGAACGTGGCGGACGAGCCGTCCTGCCGGGCGACCACTATCGTGTCGCCCGCCACCAGCGCGCCGAGGTTGAAGAACACCGCCGGGCCGAGCTGGGCGGAGTCGACGTGACCGACGATCACCGCGTTGCCGGCCTCGCCCGGGCTGGCGCCGGGGGAGTACCAGCCGGCGTTCATGGCCTGGTCCAGCGGGGGCACCTGGACCGTGCCGTCCGGGTTCGTGCCGAGCGACATGATCGGCGCCTGCACCCCGATGCGGGGGATCGAGATGGTGACCGGCGCGGACCGGGGAAGTGGAGCCGGGGCGGCGCCCGTCGTGTCCGGGGTGCCCGGGACGGCTGCGGCGCCCGGGGTGGCGCCGGGTGCGCCGGTCAGTGGCCCCGGCGTCGCCGGGCCGCCCCCCGCGGCGTCCGCTGCCGGCTGGCCGGTGCCGTCCGGTGTGGACTGGCCGGTGGTGCCCGGTGCCGGTTGGCCCTCGGTGCCCGGTGCGGGCCGGCCCTCGGCGTCCGGGTCGGCGTAGGCGCCGGGGGAATCGCTCAGCGGGTCGGTGGTGACGGGAGCCGCCTGCGAGATCGGCTGCGGTGGGGACGGTGGCGGGGCGGTCCGGACGGACGCGCCGATCAGACCGGCCCCGGCCATGGCGAGCAGGACGACGACGGCCGCGCCGGCGGCACGCCACGGACTTCCGTGACGGCCGCCGGCCCGGGTCGTCGTCCGGTCAGACCAGGCCACCGGCCCGCCGCCGACGCAGCAGCACCAGGCCGCCCAGCGCCGCGGCGCCGATCATGCCCGCGCCACCGGTGGCGAGGTTGCGGTCCACGCCGGTGGTCGTCATGCCACCGTCGCCGCCGTCGACCCCACCGCGCGGCAGTACCACCAGCTCGCCCTCACCGCAGGTGCCCCGCAGCTCGTACCGGCCCGGCCGGGCGTCGTGCGACACGGTGGCCTCGCCGTAGTAGACGAAGTCCTTCCCGTGCTCCCACTCGTCCTTGCCGTAGTCGCGCTCGGCGTCCTTGCCGTAGTCGCCCTTGTCCTCCTGCCAGGCGCCTCCGCTCGCCTGCCAGTCGTTCTTGCCGCCCTGCCAGTCGTCCTTGCCGTCCTGCCAGGAGCCGTGCTCGTCCTTGCCGTCCTTGCCCTTGTCGTCCGGCCGGCCGCCACGGTCGTCCTTGCCGTGCTCGTCCTTGGCGTCCTTGCCGTACCGGTCCTTGCCGTCGGGGCCGTGCTCGTCCTTGGTCCAGTCCGGCGCGCCCGCCTTCTCCTTCTCCCAGCCCGGCTCGGCGTCCTGGCCGTACTCGTCGTGCCCCTGCCAGTCGCCCGGGTCGACGGCCGCGCCGGCGCCCGCGCCACCCGGCTGCGGCTGCCCTTCCTGCTGGCCGGCGGGCGGCTGGGGCTGGTTCGCCGGAGGCTGCGGCATGCCGTCGCCACCCGGCCCGTTCCCGCCCGGCCCGTCGCCACCGGGGCCGTTGCCACCGGGGCCGTTGCCGTCCGGGCCGTGTCCCTCCCCGCCCGGCTCGCCGCGGCCGTCCGGGCCCTTGCCGTGCTCGTCCTTGCCGTCGGGGCCCTTGCCGTGGTCGTCCTTGCCGTCCGGGCCCTTGTCGTCCCAGCCCCAGTCCTGGTCGCCGCCCCAGTCGCCGCCGCGGTCGGCCCAGTCGCCGTGCTCGCCGTCGCGGGCCGGGTGCAGGTCGACCTTGCCGGTCACCTTCGACCAGACGGTGACGTGCTTCTGCGGCTCGGAGCAGATCGCGAGCAGCTCGACGGTGTCCCCCGCCTTCACCACGTGGGGCTTGGCGATGACCTTGCCCTCGTCGTGCCCGCCCGCGTAGGCCATTCCCGGGGTGAACGCGAGAAGGCCGGCTCCGCCGAGGGCGGCGCCCGCGACCACCTTCCCGAGCATCTTCTTAGCCATGACCAGCGTCTCCATCCCTGTTCGTCCTGAGCCCGACGTCAGTCGAGCTAAGGCTGACGTTAGACCTTTTCGCGACTTATCCGGGGAAAGATTCGCTTTTAGGGATTTGCCGGTGATGTGGCCCCGGCGCGCTGCCCGACCGGTAGCGCCGATCAGGCTCTCCACGGCGGTCCCGCGACGCCGGTCCCACTCGTGCTGTCGGCGCCCCTCCGCGCGGTCCGCGTACCGAGTGGAACGTCATGGGTGTCTCCGGGTCGTTTTGACACCCATGACGTTCCACCCGAGCTGAAGGGCGCCGGTGGGCGGCGGGGAGTGGGGGTGTGGTGGCGCCGGGCGCCGGTAGGGTGGGCGGCAGGCGTATCGAGCCATTGCCATGGAAGCGCTCCCATGCAAGAATCGCTGCACGCGGTTCGGGGAGCCACACCGCGAGCTCAGACGTCGAGGGCAGCCGGCACCACCGGCCGACGTCCGGCTCCATCGGCCGGTCCTGCGGACCGGTCGGCACCACCACCCCCACAACGCCCGTCCGGGTCGGGCGTCCCCCGAAGAAACCCGTGGCGCGCACGGTCGTTCCCGCAGGACGACTGCCGCCGCCATTTGCGCCGGGCCGTACGCGGATCCGGTCTCGCCCAAGGAGATCAGTGGCATGAATCTGTGGAGAAGGCTGTCCGGCCGGAACCGGACGCTCGCGCTCACCGGCGCCGGCGTCCTGGTAGCCGGTGGACTGGTGACCCTCCCGGTCACCGCGGCGCAGGCCGCCACCCAGTGCAGCGTGACGTACACGACCAGCGACTGGCCCGGTGGATTCACCGGCACCGTGACCATCAAGAACATCGGTGACGCGCTCAGCTCGTGGAACCTCGGCTTCACCTTCCCGAACAGCTCGCAGCGGGTGGTGAACGGCTGGTCCGCGAGGTGGTCCCAGAGCGGCCAGAACGTCACCGCGCAGAACGAGTCGTACAACGGGTCGCTCGCCAGCGGCGCCAGCACCACCATCGGCTTCAACGGCTCCTGGAGCGGCAGCAACCCGAAGCCGACCCAGTTCACGCTCAACGGCACTGTGTGCAACGGCGGCACGCCGTCCACCAGCACGCCGCCGACGAGCACGCCGCCGACCAGCACGCCGCCCACGAGCACGCCGCCGACGTCGACCCCGCCGACCTCGACGCCGCCGACGAGCACCCCGCCGCCCGGGCAGCGGGTCGACAACCCGTACGTCGGTGTGAAGGGGTACGTGAACCCCGAGTGGAAGGCCAAGGCCGAATCGGTGTCCGGCGGCAGCCGGGTGTCGAACAACCCGACCGCGGTCTGGATCGACCGGATCGCCGCCATCAACGGCACGCCGGACAGCAGCTCCAACGGCGCGATGGGCGTCCGTGACCACCTGGACGCCGCGCTCGCCCAGGGCGCCGGCTACATCCAGTTCGTCATCTACAACCTGCCCGGCCGGGACTGCGCAGCGCTGGCCTCCAACGGCGAGCTGGGCCCGGACGAACTGCCCCGCTACAAGGCCGAGTACATCGACCCGATCGCCGCGATCCAGGGTGACTCGAAGTACCGGAACCTGCGCATCGTCAACATCATCGAGATCGACTCGCTGCCCAACCTGGTGACCAACACCTCGGGCAACCCGGGCGGCACGGTCATGTGCGACACGGTGAAGGCCAACGGCGCGTACGTGAACGGTGTCGGCTACGCCCTGGCGAAGCTGGGCGCGATCGGCAACGTCTACAACTACATCGACGCCGCCCACCACGGCTGGATCGGCTGGGACAGCAACTTCGGCCCGGTCGCCGACCAGCTCAAGGCCGCCGCCGTCGCGTCCGGCAGCACCGTCGCCAACGTGCAGGGCTTCATCGTCAACACGGCGAACTACTCCGCCCTGAAGGAGCCGTACGTCAAGGTCACCGACTCGGTGAACGGCCAGACGGTCCGGCAGTCCAAGTGGATCGACTGGAACCAGTACGTCGACGAGCTGTCGTTCGCCCAGGCGTTCCGGCAGAAGCTGGTCTCGGTCGGCTTCGACAGCAACATCGGCATGCTGATCGACACCTCCCGTAACGGTTGGGGCGGCTCCGCCCGGCCCACCGGCCCGGGCCCCATGACCAGCGTGGACGCGTACGTCGACGGTGGCCGGGTCGACCGGCGCATTCACGCCGGCAACTGGTGCAACCAGGCCGGCGCGGGTCTCGGCGAGCGGCCGCGGGCCAACCCGGAGACCGGGATCGACGCCTACGTCTGGGTGAAGCCCCCGGGTGAGTCGGACGGCTCCAGCAAGGAGATCCCGAACAACGAGGGCAAGGGCTTCGACCGGATGTGCGACCCGACCTACACCGGTAACGCCCGCAACGGCAACAGCATGTCCGGCGCCCTGCCGGACGCGCCGATCTCCGGCGCGTGGTTCCCGGCCCAGTTCCAGCAGCTCATGCAGAACGCGTACCCGCCGCTCTCCTGAGCCGCGGTGAGGGCCACCCGCGGCGGCGGGAGTGAGGCACCGCCGCGCGGGTTCCCCGGGCCCCTGGTCGACGCCCACGTCGGCCAGGGGCCCTCGGCCGTTCCGGTGTCAGGGAACGGTGCGCTCGATCGCCGCCCGGCCCAGCTCGGCCAGGTCGCGGCGGGCCCGCTCCAGGTTCTCCGGCGTCACGTCCTGACCCCGGGCCTGCACCAGGTCCTCCGGATCCCAGGGCTGCTCGGCGCCGGTGCGGATGTCGTCCGGGGCGGCGCCGGTACCGGTGCCGGTCGCGCCGGTCCCGGCCGCGTACGGGTCACCGATGAGGTTCGGCGACCCGGTGTCCGGCACCGCGCCGTCGGGCTCGGTGAAGGTCGGGTTGTCCGGGTCGGTGCCGTCGTTGCGCAACTGGGCCACCGTGCTGTCGTCGTCCACCGCCGCGGCCACCTCGGGGGTCTCCTCCAGCGGCCGCTCGCCACCGCGGTCACGATCGGTCATGCTGCTGCCCTCCTGTCCCTTCGCGTGATCCCCGTGGCCTACCCGGTGCGGGCCGCGCCATGCGGGCGGAGGGGTCAGGACTCGTCGCGGTGCGGCTCCGGCGTCTCGGTCGGGCGCAGCCGCTGCCACAGCAGCATCAGCAGGCCGAACACCAGCATCGCCGCGCCGGCCCACAGGTTGATCCGGACGCCCTGCGCCTTGTCGATCTCGGCGGACGTGTCGAACAGCCCCATCAGGCCGACGATCAGCCCGTACACCACGAACAGGCCGCCGATGACCCGGCGGATGTCGAACAGCCGGGCCGCGGCGGAGCGTTCCTCCCGGGCGTCCTCGGTCTCGTCGACCAGCGGGTCGTGCGCCTCGCCGCCCTGGTAGTGGCGGTCCGCGTTGTCTGCCATGGCGTGCGTCCCCTCCTTCAGAAGACCGGGATGTAGAACAGGGCGGCGAGGATCACGGCGACGACGCCGAGCAGCACCGGGGAGCGGTACCAGGCGGTGTCGCCGGCCAGCGAGTCGTCGGCGAGCGTGGTGTCGCTGAGGCCGTACACCAGCCCGGTCAGCTGGTCGTCGGTCTTCGGCCGGGTCAGCGGCGTGACGATCGCGGCCACCACAGCGACCGTGGCGAAGGCCAGGCCCGCGCCCCAGAAGCTCTCTTCCAGGTCGGAGTTGAAGCTGATCACGCCGCCCTTGTAGAGCAGGTACGTGGCGGTGGCGACGACAGTGCCGGACAGCAGCGACCAGAACCCGGCCAGCGGCGTCATCCGCCGCCAGAACATGCCGATGATGAACGTGCCGAACAGCGGCGCGTTGAAGACCGAGAACAGCGCCTGGATGTAGTTCATGATGTTGCTGAACCCGGCCGCGATGAACGCGGTGCCGATGCCGATGACCACCGCGCCGACGGTGGCGATCCGGCCCACCTTCACGTAGTGCTCGTCCGGCAGGTCCCGCCGGAAGTACGCCTGCCAGATGTCGTACGTGAAGACGGTGTTGAACCCGCTGACGTTCGCCGCCATGCCGGCCATGAACGAGGCCACCAGGCCGGTGACCGCGATACCGAGGACGCCGTTGGGCAGCAGGTCGCGCATGAGCAGCGGGATCGCGTTGTTGTAGACCAGGTCGCCCTCGTCGGCGCCCAGCCCTTTCACGGTGACCAGGGCGATCAGGCCGGGGATCACGGTGACCGCCGGGATGAGCAGCTTCGGGTACGCGGCGATGATCGGCGTACGCCGGGCGGCGCTCATGTTCCGTGCGGACAGGGCGCGCTGCACCTCGGCGAAGTTGGTGGTCCAGTAGCCGAAGGAGAGCACGAAGCCCAGGCCGAACACGATGCCCAGCCAGTGCGCGCCGAGCGGGTTGCCGGTGCTGCCGGTGCCCTCCCAGGCGTGCAGTCCGGCCTCGCCGAGTCTGGAGTCGCGGGCCGCGTCCATCAGGCCGCTGACGCCGCCGACCTTGACCAGCCCGATCACCGTGATCGGCACCAGACCGGCGATGATCACGAAGAACTGGAGCACCTCGTTGTAGATCGCGCCGGAGAGCCCGCCGACGGTGATGTACGCCAGCACGATCACCGCACCGACGATGATCGCGAACCAGAGTGGCCAGCCCAGCAGCGCCTGCATGATCAGGGCCAGCGCGTAGAGGTTCACGCCCGCGATGAGCACCTGCGCGACAGCGAAGCTGATCGCGTTGAGCAGGTGGGTGGGGCGGTTGAAGCGCAGCCGCAGGTACTCGGGGACGCTGCGGACCTTGGAGCCGTAGTAGAACGGCATCATCACGATGCCGAGGAAGACCATCGCCGGCACGGCGCCGATCCAGTAGTAGTGCACGGTCATGATGCCGTACTGGGCGCCGTTGGCGGCCATGCCGATGATCTCCAGCGCGCCCAGGTTGGCCGAGACGAACGCCAGGCCGGTGACCCAGGCGGGCAGAGATCGGCCGGAGAGGAAGAAGTCCACGCTGGTACGGATCGCGCGCCGGGCGGCGAAACCGACGCCGAGCACCGTGACGAAGTAGAGCGCCAGGATCAGATAGTCCAGGGCGTTCATGTTCAACCGCAGGCCGCCGCCGCCCATGCCCGTGCTCCCCTCGTGTGCACCGCTGCCTGCACCTACCCGGATTGCGAGGTTTCATACCTGCTGTTCGGTCCGGGTACGCGGAAGCCCCGGCCGGTCACCGGCCGGGGCTTCGTGGCGGTTTCTCAGCGGCCCAGCACGCGGTCCAGGAAGTCGCGGTAGCCGCGTACGGCCACCCGGAGCTGCTCGGTGTCGGTGGAGCCGGACTCCTGCCAGGCGCCGAGCCGGGTGCGCTGCTCCCGCAGGGCGGTGGAGAGCGCCTCGATCGCCTCCTCGACCAGCGACTCCGCCTCGCCGACCGCGGCGCGCGGGTCGTCCACGAAGCGGAGCTGCACGTCGCGCCAGCGGTCCCGGAAACCCTGCGCGGCCTCCGGCGCGAACAGCGTCGCCGCGTCGGCCGGTACCGCGCCGGGCGTGGGCCGCTCGCCGCCGGCCAGGCCCGCGCCGGCGGCTGCCGCGCCCGCCGCCGCGGTGGCGGTGTCGGTGTCCACCCGGTCGTGCCGCCGGTCGGTGTCGTCGGTGGCGGGGACCGGCTCGGCGTCCGGGTCGACCAGGCCGGGCTCGGCGCTGCCGTACCCGACCGCGCCATCGGCGACCGCGTCGTCCCGGCGGACGCCGTCGACCACGCGGTCGTCCCGGGCCACGTCGTCGCCGGTTCGGTCGTCCCGGCCGTCGCCGTCGGTGTGCTCGGCGTCCCAGCGGTCGCGGTCGTGCAGGCGGTCCCCGGCCGTCGGGTCGGCCCGCTCGTCGTCCAGCGGGCCGGTACGTCCCGGCGCGCCGTCGCCCGGCGCCGCGGTGTCCTCGTCGCGCGCGTCGCGCTCGTCCTGCGGGCGACCGCCCGCCAGGGCCGAGGCGGCGACCGCGTCGCCCACCGTGGCCGCCCCGAACGCCGTCGGCAGCGGCGCCGGCTCGTGGTACGGGGCCCGCCCGTCGTCGTCGGTCCGGTCGGCCGCGTCGCGCAGCTCCCCGGCGTCGTAGGCGCGGGTCTCGTCGACCTCGGCGTCGCGCCGCTCGTCGGCGACCGCCGGGTCGTCGAAGGTGCCCCGGTCGTCCAGTGCGTCCTCGGGTACGTCGGCCCGGTCGGCGTCGCGCCGGCCGGCGTCGGTGTGCTCACCCGGCTGCGGCACCGGCACCGGTGCGGACCGGACGGCCTCGGGGTGGTCCTGCGTGACCTGCTGTTCCTCCTGGCGCATGGCGGCGGCCTCCTCAGCGGCTCGGGACGTCGTGGTCGTGGTCGGGGTGGCGCTGCTCCGGCTGCTGCGTGGACGTGGGCACCGGCTCCTCGCCGAGCAGGTCGGCGAAGAGGGCCCGGTAGTGCACGAGCGCCTGCCGGAGGTCCTCGGTACCGGCCTCACCGCGCTCGTTGCGCTGCCGGATCTCGTGGGCGTCGCGGTAGTGGGTGAGGGTGCGGGCGTGCTCGACGGAGAGGTGGGCGATCTGGTCCGAGAAGTCCCCGGTGGGGTATCCGCGCTCGGCGATCAGGCGGCTCACCAGCTCGTCGGCCTCGCCGACGGTCTCCGCGGGGGAGTCGACGAAGCGCACCTGGAGTTCCTCCCAGGCGGCGGCGTAGCGGGCCCGGGACTCCGGGCTCAGCGGGGTCAGCTCCAGCTCGGCGTGCCGGCGCTCGCGTTCCCGCAGCTCACGCTCGGCGGCGCTGCGGCTGTCCTGCTCGGCGACGACCCGGTCGTACTCGGGGCCGAAGCGCTCGCGCAGCGCCCGGCGGCGGCTGGCGACCACGGCGACCGCGACGAGCGCGGCGATGACGGCGACGACGATGACTATGACGACTACCTGGGTGGACGACATGGCTCCTCCTTCGCACGCTGGTATTCCCTCGCGCGGGTGATCGCCAATCCCGTTGTGCCGTACTTTCCGCCCCGGCCGGGAAAAGGCGCGATGTCGCGACCGCCGTCCGGTGCCGGGCCGATGTCCGACTGAGGCCCTCCTGCCCGTCTCGGACCGTAGCGAGAGCCGAGACGGCCGGTAGTGCATCCGCCCCGGATTACGTATCCTGCCCAAGGCGTCCGGGCCGGGGCCCGGCGTCGTGGCCGCCGAACGTGACGGCCGCTGCCGGCGCCACCGAGCGACACCTTCCCGGGCGAGGTCTGATTGAACACCCGTGACTGGCCGATCCGCGCCAAGCTGACCGCGCTGGTCATCGGCCCGGTGACCGGGCTGCTGGCGTTGTGGATCTTCGCCACCACGCTCACCTTCGGGCCCGCGCTCGACCTGCTCTCCGCGCGTACCCTCCTCTACGATCTGGGCCGTCCCGGCGAGGCCGTGGTGGCCGAGCTGCAACGGGAGCGGCGGCTGTCGGTGGTCCAGCTCGCCGGTGACCGCGCCCTCCCCGAGCTGACCGAGCAGCGGGTACGCACCGACGACGCGATCGTCGAGCTGCGCCGCAAGGTCGACGGCGGGGACCTGCGCGACGTCGCCGACGCCCAGCTCGACAACCGGCTCGACCAACTGGTCTCGGCGCTCGACGCGCTGCCCGCCGGGCGCGCCTTCATCGACGACCGCAAGGTCGACCGGGCCGGCGCGGTCGGGCTCTACAGCGGCATGATCGGCTCGGCGTTCCAGGCGTTCGGCGCGATGGCCGCGCTGCCCGACGCGCAGCTCAACCGGGAGGCGACGGCGCTGACCGCGCTGGGCCGGTCCCGGGAGCTGCTCGGCCAGGCCGACGCGCTGCTGGCCGGCGCCGTCACCGCGGGCCGGTACGCCGAGGGCGAGCACGAGCAACTGGTACGCACAGTCGAGAACCAGCGTTTCCTGGCCGAGATCGCGGTCGCCGACCTGCCGCCGGGGGAGCGGACCGCGTACCAGCGGATGACCGAGGGTGCCGGGTTCCTCAAGCTGCGCGCGCTCCAGGACAGCCTGATCCGCTCGTCCGCGCTGCCCGCCCGGTTCGACATGCGGGCGTGGGACACCGGTCACGCCGAGGTCTGGCAGAGCCTGCGCGACTTCGAGCTGCGCGGCGCGGACGCCCTGGCCGAGCGGTCGGTGCCGATGGCCACCCGGATCCTCGTGCAGCTCGCCGCCGCCGGTGTGCTGGGCCTGATCGCGATCGTGGTGTGCGTGCTGGTGGCGCTGCGGGTCGGCCGGTCGCTGGCGCAGCGGCTGACCGGCGTACGCGCCGCCGCGACCGAGGTGGCCGAACGCCGGCTGCCCGACGTGGTCGCCCGGCTGCGCCGGGGCGAGGAGGTCGACGTCGCCCGGGAGGCGCCCGAGCTGGACCACGGCGGCGACGAGATCGGCCAGGTGGCGCGCGCCTTCAACGAGGTGCGCCGGACCGCTGTCCGCGCCGCCGTCGACGAGGTCACGCTGCGCCGGGGCTTCAACGAGGTGATCCTCAACCTCGCCCGGCGCAGCCAGGGGCTGGTGCACCGGCAGCTGGCGCTGCTGGACCGGCTGGAACGGCGGACCGAGGACCCGGACGAGCTGGCCGGGCTGTTCCAGGTCGACCACCTGGCGACACGGCTGCGGCGGCACGCCGAGGACCTGGTCATCCTCGCCGGTGCCGCGCCCGGACGTGGCTGGCGCCGCCCGGTCGCGGCTGTCGACGTGATGCGCGGCGCGATCTCCGAGGTCGAGGCGTACGACCGGGTCGACGTGGGCGAGGTGGCGTCGGCCGGGGTGCTGGGGCGGGCCGTCGGCGACGTGATCCACCTGCTCGCCGAGCTGATCGAGAACGCGACCACGTTCTCCCCGCCCGGCACCCGGGTGGACGTCAGCGGCCGGAGCGTCCCGGGCGGCTACACCATCGAGATCACCGACCGGGGGCTGGGCATGTCCGCGCCGGCTCTGGCCGAGGCCAACCGCAAGCTGGCCGAGCCGCCGGAGTTCGACCCGGCCGGCAGTGCCCGGCTCGGGCTGTTCGTGGTGGCCCGCCTGGCCGCCCGGCACGGCGTACGGGTGGAGCTGCGGCCGTCCCGCCCGGCCGGGATCGTCGCCGCGGTGTTCGTACCGTCGGAACTGATCACCGACGAGCCGCCGGTGGGCGCGGACGCCTCCGCCGGGCCGGAACGGCGGCGCCTGGCCAAGGTGACCCGGCTGACCACTGTGCCCCGGCCGGGGCGGCCGGCCCGGCCGGGCCGGGACCGGTCGGAGAACACAGTCGTCCCGTTGCAGTCGGCCCGCGCCTCGACCGTGGAGCCACCCGCCGACGGCGACGGCCTGCCTCGCCGGATCCGGCGCCGCGGCGCGACCGCGCGACCCCGCGCGGCGGTCGCCGACACCCCGGCCCACCGCACCCCGGAGGAGGCCCGCCGGGCCATGTCCGCGTTGCAGGCCGGCACCGCGCGGGGACGCCGGGACGGCTCGCGCGCCGCCGGAACCGATCCGACCACCCCCACCACCGAACCGCGCGACACCGGTACGCCGTCCACCACCGCGGGGCCGGCCGTTCAGCCCGCCCCGCCGGCGCCGGACCAACGAACCGCGACTGAGAGGGACGCCTAGTGGTGCACACGACGCGGCAGAACGCCGATCTCGACTGGCTGCTCGACGACCTGGTGGAGCGTGTCCCCGCCGCCCGCCAGGCGGTGGTGCTCTCGGCGGACGGGCTCCTGCTCGGCGCCTCCACCGACCAGGACCGCACCGACGCGGAACACCTCTGCGCGCTGGCGTCCGGCTTCTCCGGGCTGGCCAAGGGCGCCACCCGGCACCTGGGCGGCGGCGCGGTCCGCCAGACGGTGGTGGAGATGGAGTCGGCCTACCTGTTCGTGACCGCCGCCGGGCAGGGCGCCTGCCTGGCGGTGGCCAGCGACGCCGACGCCGACATCGGCCTGGTGGCGTACGAGATGGCGATGCTCGTCATCCGGGTCGGGGAGAACCTGGCCGCGCCGAGCCGGGTGGCGGGGGAGCGGACCGATGCGCGCTGAGTCGCCGGGGCCGCAGCACGAGTGGCTGGACGCCGACGCCGGGCCGGTGGTGCGTCCGTACACGCTCACCGGCGGCCGGGTGCGCCCACCCGTCGACGGCTTCGACCTGCTGGCGTTCGTGCTCGCCACTTCTGACGCGGACCCGGCCGGCACGCCCGGTCTGCAGCCGGAGCACCGCCGCCTGATCGAGCTGGCCCGGCGGCCGAAGGCCGTGGCCGACCTCGCCGCCGACCTGGACCTCGCCGTGGGCGTGGTCCGGGTGCTGCTCGGCGACCTTCTCGCCCATGGGCTCGTCGCGGTGCACCGGCCACCGGCCACCGCGTACCTGCCCGACGACAACATCCTCAAGGCGGTGGTCAGTGGACTCCGTGCGTTATGACCGGGAGCCGGGGGCGCCCCGGGTGCCGCTGGCTCTGAAGATCCTCATCGCCGGTGGCTTCGGCGCCGGAAAGACGACGCTGGTCAGCGCGTTGAGTGAGGTCCGGCCGTTGCAGACCGAGGAGGTCCTGACCGGGGCCGGGCTCGGCACCGACGACGTCTCCGGGGTCGAGCAGAAGTCGACGACGACGGTGGCGATGGACTTCGGCCGGATCACCATCAACGACGACCTCCAGGTCTACCTGTTCGGCACCCCGGGCCAGGACCGGTTCTGGTTCCTCTGGGACGAGCTGGCGTTCGGCGCGCTCGGCGCGGTGGTGCTCGCCGACACCCGGCGGCTGGCCGACTGCTTCCCCTCGATCGACTACTTCGAGCAGCGGGGCATCCCGTTCGTGGTGGGCGTCAACTGCTTCGAGGGCTCCCGCCGGTTCGGCCTGGAGGCGGTCCGCGACGCCCTGGACCTGGATCCGGACGTCCCGCTCGTGCTCTGCGACGCGCGGGAGCGGCAGTCCGGCAAGCTGGTGCTGATCTCGCTCGTCGAGCACGTGGCGCGGCAGCGCGGCGAGCCGGTGCCGGTGGGCTGAGCACCCCGCGCCCGATCCGTCGGGCCCGGCGGGACTGACCGGGCGCGCCACCGGGAAGCCTCTGGTTGGATCGCAGGCAGGACCGACGAGAGGTGGGAGCGGTGACCGGGCAGGACGAGATCGTCCACATCGGCGGCTACACGGCGGAGACGGGTGGGCGGGCCGAGGGCGTCGTGGCGGCCCGGCGGGACCGGGCGACCGGGGAACTGACCCCGCTGGGCGTCGTGGCGGTCGCCCCGTCGCCGTCGTTCCTGGTGCGGCATCCGGCGCTGCCGGTGCTGTACGGGTGCAACGAGCTGCCCGACGGGCTGGTGAGCGCGTTCCGGCTCGCCCCGGACGGCGATCTCACGCCGCTGGGCGTCCGCGAGACAGGTGGCGCGGAGCCGTGCCACCTGGCGGTCGCCCCGGACGGGCGGCACCTGTTCGTGGCGAACTACGGCGGCGGCAGCGTGGCGGTGTTCGGCCTGGACGCCGACGGCGCGCCGGGGGAGCGCACCGACCTGGTCCGGCACTCCGGCCACGGCGCCGACCCGCAGCGGCAGGAGCACGCGCACTGCCACATGGTCTCGCCCGACCCGGCCGGAGGTGGGCTGCTCGCGGTCGACCTGGGCACCGACTCCGTCTACCGGTACGACGTCAACGCGTCCAACGGCCGGCTGGCCGAGCGGGAGCCCCGGCTGCGGACGGCGCCCGGGACCGGTCCCCGGCACCTGGCCCGGCACCCGGACGGGCGGCGCTGCTGGCTCGTCGGTGAGCTGGACGCCACTGTCACCGCGTACGAGCTGACGCCGGACGGGCCGCGTCAGTCGACGCGTGTCGACGCCAGCGGCCGGACCGGCCACGTCCAGCCCTCCGAGGTGGCCGTCGGGCCGGGCGGGCGTTTCCTCTACGTGGGCAACCGCGGCGTGGGCACGATCGCTGTCTTCGCGCTGGACGGCGCCGCGCCGGAGCTGGTGGCCGAGGTCGACACCGGCGGTGAGTGGCCGCGGCACTTCGCGTTCGCCGGTGAGCACCTGTACGTGGCCGACGAGCGGGCCGACATGATCAGGATCTTCCGGGTCGATCCGGACGGCGGGGTGCCCGAGCCGGTGGGGGAGCCGGTGCCGGTGGCGAGCCCGACGTGCGTCCTACCGTGACCGGACGGTTACCAATTGGCGGTCCGAAGTGGATTGACATCACCATAGATGACTGACCAGTAACTTAGCGTATGAGTTAGCTGATCAACTGTTTCTGCTGCGTAACTTTCGTCCGAACGGTTGTGGTGGTAACCCCACGAGGTACGCAAGATGGTCACCGTGTCTGGCCGCCATCGCATGCGTTCTCACCTCCGCGGAGCAGGTGCCGCCGCCGTGGCGGCCGCCCTGGTCGCCGTCGTAGCCGGCTCCTGGTTCGGCTACCAGCAGCTGGCCGGCCCGAACTGTTCGGGCCGGATCGAGCTGTCGGTGGCGACCGCCCCGGAGATCGCCCCCGCGGTGCGCGCCGCCGCCGACCAGTGGGTCGCCGACGGTGCGGCGGTGGGCGGGACCTGCATCGCGGTGAACGTCTCCTCGTCCGAGTCGGTCGAGGTGGCCGCCGCGGTGGCGAGCAAGCACGGCGCCACGCTCGCCGGCGTCGGGCAGGCCAGCGGCACCGCTGTCACCCCCGACGTCTGGGTGCCGGACTCGTCGACCTGGCTGGTCCGGCTCAAGAGCGGCGGGGCCAGCGCGTTCGCGCCGACGAACGGCGCCTCGATCGCCCGCAGCCCGGTCGTGGTGGCGCTGCCCGAGCCGGTGGCCTCGCGCATCGGGTGGCCGGACAAGAAGCTCCGCTGGTCCGACCTGCTGACCCAGGTCACCGCCAGCAAGCCGCTGCGGGCCGGGATCGTCGAGCCGACCCAGGACGCGGCTGGCCTGTCCGGCCTGCTGTCGCTGACCGCCGCGGCCAGCTCCACCGGCGAGTCCGGCTCGCCGAAGGCGCAGGAGGCGATGGTCGGCGCACTGCGGGCGCTGGCGACCAACCGTTCCTCGCTGCGGCAGGACCTCCTCGCGCGGTTCCCGCGCTCGTCGGACCCGACGGCGATCGCCAACGGGCTGGGGGCGGCGGCGCTGTCCGAGGAGGACGTGATCGCCTACAACAGCACCAAGCCGCCGATCCGGCTCGCCGCGCTCTACCTGGAGCCGGCGCCGATCCCGCTGGACTACCCGTTCGCGGTGCTGCCCGGCATCGAGCCGGCCAAGGCGTCCGCCGCCAAGGTGCTCTTCGAGGTCCTGCGTACGCCGGGCTTCAAGGACCGGCTCGCCTCGCAGGCGCTGCGCGCGCCGGACGGCAACTGGGGGCGGGGTTTCCAGGCGCCGACCGGCGCGCCGAGCCCGGCCAACGGCGGCGCGAGCCAGGTGCCGCCGTCGGGTCAGGGCGGCGCGGCCGACCTCGACCCGGGTGCCATCTCGACCGCGACCACGACCTGGTCGGTGGCCACGCAGTCGGGCCGGATGCTCTGCGTCATCGACGTGTCCGGCTCGATGAAGAAGCCGGTCGCTACCGCCAACGGCGCGAGCCGGGAGCAGGTCACAGTCGCCGCCGCGAGCCAGGGCCTCGGGCTGTTCGACGACTCCTGGTCGATCGGCCTCTGGACGTTCTCCACCAACCTCCAGGGCTCGCAGGACTGGAGCGAGCTGGTCGGAATAAAGCCGTTGTCGAGCAATCGGGGGGCGCTCCAGCGCGGCCTGGCCTCGATCAAGCCCTCCAGCGGCGACACCGGCCTGTACGACACCATGCTCGCGGCGTACAAGAAGGTGCAGCAGGACTGGGAGCCGGGCAAGGTCAACTCGATCGTGTTGTTCACCGACGGCAAGAACGAGGACGACGACGGCATCTCGCAGAAGGCGCTGCTGGACCAGCTGAAGAAGCTGAAGGACGACGAGCAGCCGGTCCAGGTCGTCATCATCGGCATCGGCACCGAGGTGAACCGGGCCGAGCTGGAGTCGATCACCAAGGTCACCGGCGGTGGCGCCTTCGTCACCACCGACCCCAGCAAGATCGGCGAGATCTTCCTCCGGGCGATCGCGCTCCGGCCGCCCGCCCCCCGCTGACCTGAAGCTCAGCGCTAGTCTTCCGCCGTACCGGAAATCCGGTACGGCGGAAGGCTTCCCGGGTCAAGGCGCGGGATGAGAACTGACGGTAATGCGTCCGAATCAATCGGTAACCATAATTGTCCAGGCATGATGACCGGGTGCCTCGACCGCGGGCTCCACACCGGAGCCGGGCGGCGACGGGGCGGTCCTGAGCGAAGTGGGGAGGGCCGGTGACCTCGGCGACGCTGTTGACTCCTGCCACGTCGTCGCGACCCGGTGGTGAACGCCCCGGCAAGACGACACGAGCCGCGGAGCGGGCCTACATCCGGATCCTGGTGGTGCTGGACACCGCCGTGCTCGCGGTGGCCATCCTGGTCGGTTACCTGGCCCGGTTCGGCGACGAGGAGCCGACCGGTTCCGAGATCCCGTACGTGGTGGTCGCCCCGGCGCTCCTGCTGGTCTGGCTCGTCTCGCTCAAGGCGATGCGGTGCTACGACGACCAGGTGCTCGGCTACGGCGCCGACGAGTACCGCCGGGTCAGCGCGGCCAGCATGCGGCTCGCCGGCGGCATCGCCATCGCCGGGTACATCGCCGACGTCGGCGTCTCCCGGGGCTTCCTGGCCATCTCCTTCGCCGTCGGCACGATCGGCCTGGAGGTGGCGCGGTTCGCGGCCCGCAAGCGGCTGCACCGGGCCCGCGACCGGGGCGCCGGCTGGTCCCGCAAGGTGCTCGTGGTGGGCGACACCGCGCACGTGCTGGAGCTGGTGCACACGCTGCGCCGGGAGCCGTACGCCGGCTACCAGGTGGTCGGCGCGTGCATCCCGGACGCGCTGCTCGCCCCGGTGCCGCAGCGGCTGGGCGACGTGCCGGTGGTCGGCAGCTTCCGGGGCATCCCGGAGGCCGCCACCGCGATCGGCGCCGACACGGTGGCGGTCACCGCCTCGGGCGAGCTGACCGCGACCCGGTTGCGCCGCCTCGGCTGGCAGCTGGAGGGCACCGGCGTCGACCTGGTGGTGGCGCCGGCGCTCACCGACGTGGCCGGCCCCCGCATCCACACCCGTCCGGTCGCCGGCCTGCCGCTGATCCACGTCGAGGCGCCCGAGTTCCGCGGCGCCCGCAAGCTGGTCAAGGGCTTCGTCGACCGGTCCCTCTCGCTGATCGCCCTGCTCGTCCTGGCGCCGCTGCTGATCGTGATCGCGCTGGCCATCAAGATCGACAGCCGTGGCCCGGTGCTGTTCCGGCAGACCCGGGTCGGCCAGGGCGGCGAGGAGTTCGGCGTCTTCAAGTTCCGCACCATGGTGGTCAACGCCGACGCCCTGCTCGCCGAGCTGGCCGCGCGCAACGAGACCGACGGCCTGATGTTCAAGATGCGCGACGACCCGCGCGTCACCCGGGTCGGCCGGCTGCTGCGCAAGTGGTCGCTGGACGAGCTGCCCCAGCTCGCCAACGTGCTGCTCGGCCAGATGAGCCTGGTCGGTCCGCGCCCGCCGCTGCCGTCCGAGGTGGCCCGCTACGACGGCGACGTGGCACGCCGGCTGCTGGTCAAGCCCGGCATGACCGGCCTCTGGCAGGTCAGCGGCCGGTCGGACCTGAGCTGGGAGGACGGCATCCGGCTGGACCTCTACTACGTGGAGAACTGGTCGCTGGCCGCGGACCTGACCATCCTCTGGAAGACGTTCGGCGCGGTGCTCAACAGCCGCGGCGCGTACTGAGGGGGGCGGGTCAGGGCTGCGGCCCGAGCCAGTCCAGGCAGACCACCACCGCGTCGTCCACAAGGTCACCGGCGACGAAGGCCCGCAGGTCGCCGATCAGCGACCGGACCGCGTCCAGCGGCTCCATCGGGCCGGTCCGGCGCAGGAACCGGTCCAGCGCCACCTCGCCGTAGCGCACCTGCTCGGTGGTGGCGTCGATCACGCCGTCGCTGACCACGAAGAGCCGGTCCTCGCGCTCCAGCCGGAACCGCTGCGGGCGGTAGTCGGTGCCCTCGAACATGCCGAGCGGGAACTGCTTGTCCAGCTCCTGCTCGGTCACCTCACCGGCCCGCAGCCGCAGCAGCCGCGGTGAACCGGCGTCGACCACAGTCATCTCGCCGGTGGCCAGGTCCAGCTCGATCAGGAGCACGGAGACGTGCTGTTCGCCCCGGTGCTGGGCGTAGATCGCCTGGTCGGCCAGCGCCGCCTGGTCGGCCAGGTCGAGCCCGGCCCGGCGCGCGTTGCGCAGCGCGTACGTGGCCAGCGAGGCGAGCAGCGCCGCCGCAACCCCCTCGCCGTAGCCGTTCAGCACCGCCAGCCAGAGCCGGTGACCGTCGTCGGACCAGTCGAAGCTGTCCCCGCGCACCGCGTACGCCGGCTCCAACTGCCCGGCCAGGCTGAACGACGGCCGGATCCGGCTGCGCCCGGGCAGCAGCTCCCACTGCATCTCGGCGGCCAGCGTGAGCCGCCGGCTGCGCCGGGCGGTGCGGTAGATGTCGGTGGTCGCCGTGACCGCGCTCAGCTCGTGCCCGAGCACAGTGGCGATGGTGTCCAGCTCCCGGCGGGCGTGCGGGTCGGCGGGTACCGGCGAGACCTTCAGCACGCCCCGGCGTTCGCCGCGCATGCCCACCGGGAACCAGCCGACGCCGTCGGCGATCACCGGCTCCTGGTGATCGAAGGCGCGCCAGGCCGGGTGGCCGGGGCCGGTGACCGACGGGCCGTCATCCAGCGGCAGCAGCTCGGCGAGCCGGTAGTCGACCTGGTACAGCTCGGTGCGGGCGACGCCGTACGTGCGCGCCAGCTCGGCGGCGAGCCGGTCCACGATGAGATCCGTCGGCGCCTCGGTCAGGACCCGGCGCGCGCGGCCCTCCGCTCCGCTCATCTTTGCTCCTTTGCACAGGTCGCCGGGCAGATCCGGGGAGTAGTCTCGGGCCACCATGACCGAAGAGCGCAGTCCCCGGGAACCTGAAACGAGTATGTCCGCCGCACTGGACGAGGCGGCAGGCACCTTGCTCGCCGTCTGGGAGGCGGCCCGGGAGCGCACCACCAGCCGGCTGTCGAGTGCCCAGCTACGCGCGATCATGGTCGTCGAGCAGTATGACGGCATCAACCTCCGCCGGCTCGCCACCCTCACCGACATGTTGCTCTCCTCCGCCAGCCGGCTGTGCGACCGGCTCGTCGCGGCCGGGATGCTGGAACGCGAGCCGGGCCGCTACGACCGGCGGGAGATCTCGCTGCACCTCACGCCCGCCGCCCTCCGGCTCCTCGGCGAGCTGCGTGCCGACCGGCGGCACCGGCTGGAGCGGATCCTGGCCGGGATGAGCCCGGAGGGCCGGGCCGCGCTGGTACGCGGCATGCGCGAGTTCGACGAGGTGGGCCGGCGAGGCGAGGCCCCGGTGGCGGAGGGCTGGCCGATGCTGCAACCGTCCGGGGAACGGATCGGCGACCCCGCCCGGCCGTCCGGTGAGCCGCCGGTGGCCCGTACCGCCTGACTCAGCCTGAACGGCCGTCCGGCGCGGCTTCGCGGGCGGCCCGCAGCCGGGCCACCACCCGGGGATGCTCGGTGAGCGCCCGTTCCAGCGTGCCGAGCACCTCGTCCAGCAGCGCCCGGCCGCCCCGGGAGGTCAGCGCCTCCTCCTGCCACCCGACGAAGTCGCGCAGCAGCCGGTCGTCGTCCACCCGCACGGCCGCGATCAGCGCGTCCACCAGGTGCGCGATGCCGGCGGCGACCTCCTCGGCGCTCTCCTGCGGCGGGTCCACCGCGGCGAGCGCGAGCCCGACCAGCTCACGCCGCCGGTGCAGTACCGCCACGTACGCGTCGTCGGACGGGGGCGGCGGCGCACCGGTGTGCGCGGCCGACAACGGCCGTTCCAGCAGCGCCACCGCGTCCCGGGCGCTGGCGCCCCAGCCCGCCGCGCCGATCGCGGTGGCCCACCGGCCGTCCGGGCCGAAGCCGGGACCACCGGCGAGCACCGGCACACCGGCCGCGCGGCTGGCCTCCACCATCCGCGCCGCCCGGACCAGCCGGTTCGGCTGCACGCAGCTCAGCAGCACCGCGTCCGGGCCGGTCTGGTGCAGGTAGGAGACCAGATGCCGGGCCGGCACGCTGGCGCCGAGGAACGTCACCCGCCAGCCGGCGGCCCGGACCACCTCGGTGACGATGCGGGCGGCCAGCGCGTGCCACTCGCCCTCCACGCAGGCCATCACCACGTGCCCGCGTCGCGGTGGGCCGACCGTCGCGCCCAGCGCGTCCACCACCTGCTCGCTGACGTGAGTGGCGGCGTGCTCCTGGGCGACGCTCCACGAGCCGGTGAGCCAGCGCCGGCCGACCTCCCGCTGCGCCACCGCGACCAGGTCGACCAGGACGTCCGCGACCGAGAAGCCGTCCGCCAGCAGGCCGCGCGCCAGCGCCACAGCGCCGGACCGGTCGGCGGCGTCCAGGTGGTCGAGGTACGCGGCGAGCGTCTCCGGCCCGATCCGGCGTCCGGCCGCGGGGGTGGGGCGGTCAGGCGGCGGTGGTGTCACCCGGCCGCCACGGCGAGCATGGCGATGTCGTCGTGGGGTTGCCCGTCCAGCCACTCGTCGACGAGCTGGAGCACCCGGTCCACGAGCGCGGCGGGCGGAAGCCCGGTGCCGGTGGCGAGCGCCTGACGCAACCGGGCGTCGCCGAACATGGCCGGCTCGGTCGGGCCGCCCCGGGCCTCGGTCACCCCGTCGGTGTACGCCAGCAGCAGGTCACCCGGGGCCAGCCGGACCTCGGCGTCGGCGAACCGGGCGTCGGTGAGCGCGCCCACCGGCATGCCGCCCACCCGGATCGTCTCGACGCCGCCGCCGGCACGGACGACGAGCGGAGCGGGGTGCCCGCCACCCGCCACCCGGATCAGCAGCCCGCCGTCCGGCTCACGGCGCAGCGCGCCGAGCAGTAGCGTGGTGAACTGGGCCCGGCGGGCCGCGTCGGGAGCGTCCAGCAGCGCCCGGTTGAGCAGCTCCAGCAGTTCCCGGGGACGCTGCTCGACCAGGCGCAGGGTCTGCAGCGACTGGCGGACCCGGCCGGTCAGCACGGCCGCACCGACGCCCTTGCCGCAGACGTCGCCGAGCGCGAACAGGCCGCCGTCGCCGGTGGGGAACAGGTCGTAGAAGTCGCCGCCGATGCGCAGGCTGTCCCCGGCGGCGCGGTAACCGCCGGCGAGCGTCATCCCGGGCAGGCGGGGCAGCGCCGGCGGGAGCAGGCTGTTCTGGAGCACCCGGGCCAGGTGCGCCTGCTCGCCGTACAGCTCGGCTGCGGCCAGCGCGGCGCCGGCCCGGCCGGCGAACTCCCGGGCCAGGCCGATCTCCCGTTTGTCGAAACCGGGCCGCTCCCGGCGGCGGGCCAGCACCAGCGCGCCGGCCGGGCCGCCCGCGCTGGGCATCGGGCTGATCAACACGGTGCCCGGGCGGCCGAACCCGGCGGGCAGCACCTCGGCCAGGTCGGCCAGCTCGGCGTCCAGCCAGGGACTCGGTTCGGTGAGGTCGCCTTCGAGCGCCTCGACCAGGCCGGGGACGGACTCCACCGTGTGCCAGCCGGCCTGGCCGGTGACCGGGCCGGGATCGCCGGTGGCGTACCGGATCCAGTGCGGCTGGTCCTCGGCGGGCGGAGGCGGGAGGTGCACCACGACTGCCGCGTCGGCCAGGTAGGGCACCGGCAGCGTCACGGCGGTACGCAGCGTCTGCTCGCGGTGCAGGGACAGCCCGAGCCGGCTGCCCGCCTCGGCGAGGAACGCGGTGCGCGACCGTTCGGCCAGCAGCGCGTCGGTGCGCGCGTGTTCCTCGGTGACGTCCCGCACGTACCAGGCGCTGCGGTCGTCGGCCAGGGGACGCCGCAGGCCGCGCAGCCGCCGGCCGTGGTGTTCGGTCTCGAACGCGTCCGATCCGGCGGCGGCCGCGCCGGCCAGCGCCGGTACCCGGCACGCGGCCAGGTCGACGCCGGGCGCCACCTCGGGGAGCAGGTCGGCGGCCATCGCGTTGACGAGCGTCACCACGCCTGCGTGGTCGACCGTCACGACGGCCTCGGCGAGCCCGTCCAGCAGCTCCCGGGCCAGACGGTCGTCAGCCGGTAGCGCGGCCTCGGCAACCCGCCGGGGCCGTCTCCGCGAGGCGTGTCCACCGCCGCTGACCGGCCCCGCGACACCGCCCCGGCGCGCGGCGGTCACCTCCGGTGGCCGGGCGCTTCGGTCGGTCGACCCCTGCGCATGCTGTCGGTGCACCCCTCGCTCGGCGGACTTGTTGCCCGGCGGCAAGCGTACCGAGCGCAGGCACGGAATGCCCGTCGAGGATCATCCCGGGTCAGGTGGTCCGGGCCAGCCAGCCCACCGGCCGGTCGACGATCCGGCGGACCACCGACCCGGCGCCGCCGACCGCCGCGGACTGTGCGCCGAGCACGGCCGGCCGCACAGTGACCGGCGCCCACCCGGCGGTGAGCACCCGGCGGGAGACCTCCGCCTCCACAGTCGGCCGCAGCCAGGGCGCGAGCCGGGCGTATCCGCCACCGAGCACCACGGTGTCCAGATCCAGCAGGTTCACCACGCCCGCCACCGCGACCCCGAGGGCGGTGCCGGCATCGGTCAGGGCGGTCAGCGTGGCCGGGTCACCGGCCTCGGCGAGGTCGGCGAGCCGGGTGGCGGCGGTGTCAGCAGGCAGTTCCGCGCCGGGCAGCCCGGCGGCGGCGAGGATCGCCTCCTGGCCCGCGTACCGCTCCAGGCAGCCCTGGCCGCCGCAGCGGCACGGCCGCCCCTGCGGCTGCACCGGGAAGTGACCGATCTCTCCGCTCCAGCCGCGCGCGCCCCGGTAGAGCGCGCCGTCGAGCACGATCCCGGCGCCGATGCCGATCTCGCCGGTGACGTGCAGGAAGCTGCGCGGGCCGGCCGGGCCGGCGTACAGCTCGCCGAGGGCGGCCAGGTTGGCCTCGTTGTCGACCACCAGCGGCGGCACCCCGTCGACCGGCTCGGCCAGCGGGTGCCCGGCCAGCAGCGCCGGCACGTCCACGTCCCGCCAGCCGAGGTTCGGTGCGAGCCGGACCAGGCCGCCGTCGCCCACCAGGCCGGGCACGGCGAGCGCCGCGCCGGCCAGGGTCAGCCCGTCGCGTACGGCGGCAGCACGCGCCTCGGCTGCGAGCGCGGCGAGCCGGGCGAGCGCGTCGGCGGGGGAGACCGGGCGCAGGTCGGCGCGGCGGACCAGGTGGTGCCGGACCGTGCCGGTCAGGTCGACCACGCAGGCCGCCAGGTAGTCGACGTTGACCTCCAGGCCGAGCCCGGCCGGGCCGTCGGAGGCGAGCACCAGGCCCCGGGCCGGGCGGCCCGCCCCGGTACGCGGCTCCGGCTCCGCCTCGGCGACCAGCCGGCCGGCGATCAGGTCGTCCACCACGGCGGAGACGGTTGCCCGGGTCAGGCCGGTGTCGGCGGCGATCCCGGCGCGCGAGGGCGGCCGGTCGGCGGCGGCGATCCGCCGCAGCACCACCGCGAGGTTCAACTCGCGCAGGCTGCCCTGCCGGACCGCCCCGGCGGTGCTGGCGCTTGTCACCTCTTGACACTGCCACATCGCCGCCATTTAATTCAACCGCTGAACAAATCGCGGACGACACCACCACCTGGAGGTCTGCCATGGCACCCCGCCCCACCCCCGCGGACAAGTTCTCCTTCGGTCTCTGGACGGTGGGCTGGCCGGCCCGTGACCCGTTCGGCGACGCCACCCGGCCCGAGATGGACGCCGTCGAGGCGGTGCACCGGCTCGCCGAGCTGGGCGCGTACGGCATCACCTTCCACGACGACGACCTGGTCCCGTTCGGCGCGGACGCCGCCACCCGCGACGCCCGGCTGAGCCGCTTCCGCAAGGCGCTCGACGAGACCGGCCTGGTCGTGCCGATGGTCACCACCAACCTGTTCACCCACCCGGTGTTCAAGGACGGCGGCTTCACCAGCAACGACCGCGACGTGCGCCGCTACGCGCTGCGTAAGGTGCTGCGCAACATCGACCTGGCCGCCGAGCTGGGCGCGAAGACGTTCGTCATGTGGGGCGGCCGGGAGGGCGCCGAGTACGACGTCGCCAAGGACGTCCAGGCCGCGCTGGACCGCTACCGCGAAGCCGTCGACCTGCTCTGCGAGTACGTCGTCGACAACGGCTACGACCTGCGCTTCGCCTTGGAGCCCAAGCCGAACGAGCCCCGCGGCGACATCCTGCTCCCCACCGTCGGCCACGCGCTCGGCTTCATCTCCACGCTGGCCCGCCCCGAGATGGTCGGGCTCAACCCGGAGGTCGGGCACGAGCAGATGGCCGGGCTGAACTTCGCCCACGGCATCGCCCAGGCGCTCTGGCAGGGCAAGCTGTTCCACATCGACCTCAACGGCCAGCGCGGCATCAAGTACGACCAGGACCTGGTCTTCGGCCACGGCGACCTGCTCAACGCGTTCGCCCTGGTCGACCTGCTGGAGCACGGCGGCCCGAACGGCGGCCCGGCCTACGACGGCCCGCGCCACTTCGACTACAAGCCGTCCCGCACCGAGGACATGACCGGCGTATGGGCCTCCGCCGAGGCGAACATGCGCACGTACCTGCTGCTCAAGGAGCGGGCCGCGGCGTTCCGCGCCGACCCGGAGGTGGTCGAGGCGCTCGCCGCCGCCCGGGTGGCCGAGCTGGCCACCCCGACGCTCAACCCCGGTGAGGGCTACCGCGAGCTGCTGGCCGACCGGACCGCGTTCGAGGAGTTCGACCCGGAGGCCGCCGGGGCGAAGGGCTTCGGCTTCGTCCGGCTCAACCAGCTCGCCGTCGAGCACGTGCTCGGCGCGCGCTGAGGCGGCCCGCCATGCCGCTCGTCGCGGGGGTCGACTCGTCGACCCAGTCCTGCAAGGTGGTCGTCCGGGACGCGGAGACCGGCGCGCTGGTCCGGCAGGGCCGCGCGCCGCACCCGCCCGGCACCGAGGTCGACCCGTACGCCTGGTGGGAGGCCCTGCGGGCGGCGGTCGCCGAGGCCGGTGGCCTGGGCGACGTGGCCGCCGTCTCGGTCGGCGGCCAGCAGCACGGCATGGTCTGCCTGGACACCTCCGGTGAGGTGGTCCGCCCGGCGCTGCTGTGGAACGACACCCGCTCCGCCGACGCGGCCCGGGAACTGGTCGAGGAGGCCGGCGGCGGGGAGACCGGCCGCCGGTTCTGGGCCGAGGCGACCGGCGCGGTGCCGGTGGCCAGCTTCACCGCGACGAAGCTGCGCTGGCTGGCCCGGCACGAGCCGGACAACGCCGACCGGGTCGCCGCCGTCTGCCTGCCGCACGACTGGCTCACCTGGCGGCTCGCAGGCGCGCCCGGGCTGGACGCGCTGCGTACCGACCGGGGCGACGCCAGCGGCACCGGCTACTGGTCGCCGCGCACCGGCGAGTACCGGCTGGACCTGCTGGAGCGGGCCTTCGGCCGGCGCCCGAAGGTGCCGGTCGTGCTCGGCCCCGCCGAGGCGGCCGGGCATCTCGACCCGGCGGTGCTCGGCGGTGGTTCGGCGTCCGGCGCGGCCGGTCCGTCCGGAGGCCCGGTGCTCCTCGGGCCGGGGACCGGGGACAACGCCGCCGCGGCGCTCGGCGCCGGGGCCGGTCCGGGCGACGTGGTCGTCTCGATCGGCACCTCCGGCACCGTCTTCGCGGTGGCGGACACGCCGGCCGCCGACTCCACCGGCGCGGTGGCCGGGTTCGCCGACGCCACCGGCCGGTACCTGCCGCTCGTGTGCACGCTCAACGCCGCCCGGGTGCTGGACGCCGCCGCGACGCTGCTCGGCGTCGACCTCGACCGGCTCGGCGAGCTGGCCCTGTCCGCCCCGCCCGGCGCGGACGGGCTGGTGCTGGTGCCGTACCTGGAAGGGGAGCGGACGCCGGACCGGCCGCACGCCACCGGCGAGCTGAAGGGCCTGACGCTGCACACCTCGACCCCGGCGCACCTGGCCCGGGCCGCGGTGGAGGGCATGCTCTGCGGGCTGGCCGACGGCCTGGACGCGCTCATCGCACAGGGTGCCCGCGCCGACCGGATCATCCTGGTCGGCGGCGGCGCCCGGTCCGCGGCGGTGCGCCGGATCGCGCCGCAGGTCTTCGGCCGCCCGGTGGTGGTGCCGCCGCCGGGCGAGTACGTGGCCGACGGCGCGGCCCGGCAGGCCGCCTGGGTGGCGCTCGGCGGCGACACCCCGCCCGCCTGGTCGATCGGCGACACCGAGGAGTACACCGGCGAGGCGGTCCCCGCCATCCGCGAGCGCTACGCCCACGCCCGGGGGTAAGGAAGGGCCCCTTCTTAACGCCTGCGGTAGAGGAGGGGCCCCTTCTTAACACGCGCGCCGGCCGGGGGCGGTGTCCCGGATCCGGCCTGCACCTGATTGGCTGCCCTGCATGAAGGGCACGAGGATCTCCCGGCGCGGGAACACGGCACACCGGTTCTACAGCGTCGTGGTCTTCGTGGTGCTCGCCTCGCTGGACAACGTGGCGATCGGCCTGGTGCCCCCGCTGTACGGGCCGATCTCCACCGCCCTCGACGTACCCCAGCGGATGCTCGGCCTGGTCACCGCCGTCAGCTTCCTGGTCAGCGCGGTGGCGGCGGTGGGCTGGGCGTACGTGGGGGACCGCACCAACCGCAAGCCGCTGCTCATGGTCGGCACGCTGCTCTGGGCGGCCGGCACCGGGGGCAGCGCGCTCGCCGGGGGGTACGCGACGTTCCTGGTCGCGCAGTTCGTCGGCGCGGTCGGGCTCGGCGCGGTGGGCTCGGTCGGCTTCTCGGTGGTCACCGACCTGATCTCACCGCGCCGCCGGGGCCTGGTGATGAGCTTCTGGGGGCTGTCCCAGGGCGTCGGCACGCTGGCCGGGACGCTGCTCGGCGGCGTGCTCGGCGCGATCGACTGGCGGCGGCCGTTCCTGCTGCTGACCGGCGTGGGCCTGGCCGCCACAGTGGCGTACCTGTTCACCTACGACATCCGGCGCGGGCAGAGCGAACCGGAGCTGGCCGGGGCGATCGACGCCGGGAACGAGTACGACTACCGGATCAGCCGTGCCGACCTGCCCCGGATCCTGGCCCGCCGGACCAACCGCTGGCTGATCATGCAGGGGCTGACCGCCCAGGCCGCGTTCGGCTCGCTGGTATGGCTGCCGGTGCTGTTCAGCCAGCGGGCCGAGGCGCAGGGCTACTCACCCGCCACGGCCGTGGTGGTGGGCAGCGTCTTCGCCACCCTGTTCCAGCTCGGCGGCGTGCTGTCCATCGTGGGCGGTCTGGTGGGTGACGCGCTGCAACGGCGTACGCCCAGCGGCCGGGCCATGGTCGCGGCCGTCGGCATCCTCGCGGCGCTGCCGTTCTACCTGGTCCTGTTCTTCGTGCCGATCCGCATCGACGTGCCCGACGGCGCCGGTTCCGGCGCGGTGGTGACAGCCGTGCTGTCCAGCGTGCTGACCGAGCCGTCGGTGGGGCTGAGCCTGCTCACCGCCGTGGTGGCGCTGGCGCTGACGTCGGCGAACTCGCCGAACTGGTTCGCCCTGATCGCCGACGTCAACCCGCCCGAGCACCGGGGCACCGTCTACAGCCTGGGCAACCTGGTCAACGGCGTGGGCCGGGCGGCGGGCAACGGGCTGGTCGGCGTGGCGTTCGCAGGGCTGCGGGCGGCCTTCCCGCCGCCGCTGAACTACGCGGTCGGGCTGGCCGCGTTCCAGCTCTTCTTCATCCCGACCGGGATCATGTACTGGCTGGCCGCGCGTACGTCGCCGCGGGACATCGCGCAGGTGCACGACCTGCTGCACGCCCGCGCCGACCGCCTGGAGGAAGGAAGGGCCCCTTCTTAACGGTGCGTGTTAAGAAGGGGCCCCTGCTCTACCGGAGGCGTTAAGAAGGGGCCCTTCCTTACACCCGGAACCAGACCGTGACGTCGGTCGGCACCGCGGCGGTGTCCAGCGGCGCGCTCGACACCAGCACCTGCGCGCCGGCCGGCAACGGCGCCGGGTCGGCACCGAAGTTGGTCAGCACGGTGAGGTCGCCGTTGGTGAACGTGAGCACCTCGTCGCCGGAGGTCAGGAACCGCAGCGGGCCCCGGGCCAGCGCGTGCTCGCGGCGCAGCCGCAGCGCGGTCCGGTACAGCTCGTACGTCGAGCCGGGCACGCCGCGCTGCCGGTCCAGCGCGTACTCGGCCCACACCGGCGGCTGGGGAAGCCAGCTCGCGTCGGTCGGCCCGAAGCCGTACGACGGGGCGTCGGCCTCCCACGGGATCGGCACCCGGCAGCCGTCCCGGCCGCGCTCGGTGTGCCCGCTGCGCTTCCAGGTCGGGTCCTGGCGGGCCTCGTCGGGCAGCGTGGTGTGCTCCGGCAGCCCCAGTTCCTCACCCTGGTAGAGGTAGGCGGAGCCGGGCAGCGCGAGCATCAGCAGGCTGGCCGCCCGGGCCCGGCGCAGGCCCAGCGCGGCGTCCGGCTGCGGGTCGTCCACGCCGACGCCGTTGGCCCGGCCGCCGGCGGTGCCGAGCCCGAGCCGGGAGGCGTGCCGCACCACGTCGTGGTTGGACAGCACCCAGGTGGTGGGCGCACCGACGGAGTCGGTGGCCTCCAGCGAGCGGGTGATCACCGCGTACTGGGCCGGCGCGGTCCACGCGGCCAGCAGGTACTCGAAGTTGAAGGCCTGGTGCATCTCGTCCGGGCGCACGTACCGGGCCAGGCGCTCGGCCGGCTCCACCCACGCCTCGGCGACCAGGATCCGCTCACCGGGGTACGAGTCGAGCACCCGCCGCCACTCCCGGTAGATCTCGTGCACGCCGTCCTGGTCCCACATCGGCGGGCGCGGCTTGTCCACCTCGCTGCCGGAGAGGATCTCCTGCGGCTCCTGCCAGTCGGCCAGGTCGGCCTGCTTGATCAGGCCGTGCGCCACGTCCACCCGGAAGCCGTCCACGCCCCGGTCCAGCCAGAAGCGCAGCACGTCGAGGAACTCCTCGCGCACCTCCGGGTTGTCCCAGTTGAGGTCGGGCTGGCCGGAGTCGAACAGGTGCAGGTACCACTGCCCGTCCGGCAGCCGGGTCCAGGCGGGGCCGCCGAACACGCTCACCCAGTCGTTCGGTGCCTCGGCGCCGTCCGGGCCCCTGCCGTCGCGGATGACGTAGCGCTGCCGTTCCGGGCTGCCCGGCGCGGCGGCGACTGCCGCTTCGAACCAGCGGTGCGCGGAGGAGGTGTGGTTGGGCACCAGGTCGACGATCACCCGCAGCCCGCGGGCCTTCGCCTCGGCGATCAGCTTGTCGGCGTCGGCGAGCGTGCCGAACAGCGGGTCGACGTCGCGGTAGTCGGACACGTCGTACCCGGCGTCGGCCTGCGGGGACGGGTAGAACGGGGACAGCCAGAGCGCGTCGACTCCCAGCTCGGCGAGGTGGTCGAGCCGGGACGTGATGCCCGGCAGGTCGCCGATCCCGTCGCCGTCGGAGTCGGCGAACGAGCGCGGGTAGACCTGGTAGATGACCGCCTCGGTCCACCAGCCGGTGCCCGGGGCCTGCTGCGTCGCGTCGGTGTTCAGCGCCTTACTCCTGTCTGGGTGGTGCGGGACGAGCGAGTTCTTCAGTGTGCCCGGGGCGGCGCTGTCGATTCGCGCACCACCAGGCGAGTGGGCAGGATCACCGGGGGCGGTGTCCCGTCGTCGGTGTCGGGGCCGCGCGGCGCGGGCACCAGGCCCGGGTACGGCTCGGCGGCCCGTACGCCGAGCGGGTCGAGCAGGATGCGGGCGGCGAGCAGCCCCTGCTCGGCGGCCGGCTGGGCGATCGTCGAGAGCCCGAGCACGCCGGCCAGGTCGTGGTCGTCGATGCCCATCACGCTCACGTCCTCCGGCACCCGCAGCCCGGCGTCGCGCAGCGCGGTGATCGCGCCCATCGCCATCTCGTCGCAGGCGGCGAAGATGGCCGTCGGCGGCTCGCCCCGGGCCAGCAGCTCGGTGGTGGCCCGGGTGCCCCCGTCGATGGTGAAGCGCGACTCGACGTCGAGGCTCGGGTCGGGCCGCAGCCCGGCGGCCCGCAACGCCTCCTGGTAGCCGCGTCGCCGGTCCAGGTGGGTGGTGAAGGCCAGTTCGTCGTCCGGGTCGCCGGAGATGTGCGCGATCCGGGTGTGGCCGAGGTCGAGCAGGTGGCGGGTGGCGGTCCGGGCAGCGGCCACGTCGTCGATCCGGACGCAGGGCCACCCGGGCACCTCGCTGCCGGAGCTGATCGTCACGCCCGGCAGGTCCAGCTTCGTCAGCGCGTGCACGTCGGCCGCGCGCAGCGGGGTCGCGACCAGGATGATCGCGTCCACCCGCTTGTGCAGGCTCGCCGTGCGCAGCACCCGCTGCCGGGTCTGCTCCCGGCCGCCGAGGTTGTAGAGCAGCAGGTCGTAGCCGCTGTCCTGGAGGAATTCCTCGACCGCCTCCACCACGGTGCCGAAGAACCATCTGGTGATCCGGGGCACCACGACCGCCACGGTGCCGGTCCGGCCGCCGGCCAGGCGGCTCGCGCTGGGCGACACCGCGTACTGGAGCTGTTCGGCGGCGGCGAGCACCCGGCGGCGGGTCGCGGCCGAGACCGTCGGCAGGCCCCGCAGCGCCCGGGAGACGGTGGCCGTGGAGACCCCGGCCAGACGGGCGACGTCGTCAATCCTGGTCATCGTGAGCTCCCCGCTGTGACCCGGACCCCGCCGCCGGCCGTGCCGGCGGCGGGGCGCCGGATCAACCCTTGACGCTGCCGGCGAGCAGACCTCGCACGAAGAAGCGCTGGAGGGACAGGAACACGATCAGCGGTACGACGATCGACACGAACGCGCCGGCCGTCAGCCGCTGCCACTCGTTGCCGCGGGTGCCGGCCAGCTCTGCCAGCCGGACTGTCATCGGGGCGGTCTCGTCGCCGCCGCCGGCGAAGATCAGCGCGACCAGCAGGTCGTTCCAGACCCAGAGGAACTGGAAGATGCCGAACGCCGCCAGCGCGGGCGTGATCAGCGGCAGCACGATGGTGCGGAAGATCTTCGGGTGGGTGGCCCCGTCGACCCGGGCCGCCTCCATCAGGTCGCCGGGGAGCTGCGAGATGAAGTTGTGCAGCAGGAACACGGCGAACGGAAGCGCGAAGCAGGTGTGCGCGAACCACACCTGGGCGAACTTCTGCTCGTCGACCAGGTCCCACGCGGGGAGGATCTGCACCCCGGCGATGGTGACGCCGGTGGAGAAGAACCGCAGCAGCGGCACAAGGGCCATCTGCAACGGCACGATCTGCAGCGCGAAGATCCCGATGTAGACCCAGTCCCGCCCCTTGAAGTTCATCCACGCCAGCGCGTACGCGGCGAGCGACGCGAAGGCCAGCGGGAAGAGCACCGAGGGGATGGTGATCGCCAGCGAGTTGATGAAGTAGCTGGCCAGCTGCCCGGACGAGCCGCGGCTGAACAGCACCTCCTGGTAGTTCTCCAGCGTGATCTGCGGGTTGCTGAAGAACGTCCACCACCCGGTGGTCTTGATCTCGTTCTCCGGCCGGATCGAGGAGATGAACAGGCCGAAGGTCGGGATCGTCCAGAGCACCGCGATCACGATCGACACGAGCGTGGCGGTACGGCTGTTCAGGCGCTTGCGCACCCGGGCGCCCCGGGTGGTCGGCTCGGTGGCCTGGGCGCCGACTCCGACGGTGGGCGTGGCGGTGGTCATCTCAGCCCTCCCGCTGCTTGCGCAGGTTGCGGATCTGGTAGATCACGATCGGGATCACCAGGACGAACAGGAACACCGCCAGCGCCGAGCCCTGACCGTTCTCCTGGTAGCGGAACGCCTGGTTGTACATCTCGGTCGCGATCACGTTCGTGTCGTAGTTGCCGTTCGTGGCGGTCCGGACGATGTCGAAGACCTTGAGCGTCGCGATGGACAGCGTCACCACCACGACGATCAGCGCCGGCCGGATGCTCGGCATGGTGATCCGCCAGAACATCTGCCACGGGGTGGTGCCGTCCAGCCGGGCCGCCTCGACGATGTCGGCCGGGATGGCCTTGATCGCGGCGGAGAGCACCACCATCGCGAAACCGGCCTGGATCCACACCATGATCACGATGAGCAGGAACGTGTTCAGCGGCGAGTCCAGCAGCCACTGCTTCGGCTCGCCGCCCAGGCTCACCACGATCTGGTTGAGCAGGCCGATCTGGTCGCCCTCGCCCCGGTAGGCGTAGACGAACTTCCAGATGATGGAGGCGCCGACGAACGAGATCGCCATCGGCAGGAAGATCAGGGACTTGGCCACGGCCTCGAACCGGGCCTTGTCCACCAGGACCGCGTAGATCAGGCCGAACCCGGTGGCCACCAGCGGCACCAGGAGCACCCAGATCAGCGTGTTGATCAGGACCCGGACGATCGAGTCCTCGGCGAACATCCAGCGGTAGTTGTCCAGGCCCACCCAGTTGTTGCTGCCGGAGTCCATGAAGGAGAGCAGCGTGGTGCGGATGGCGGGGACCACCAGCCCGACGGCGAGCAGCAGCAGCGTCGGCAACAGGAAGAAGAACGCGAACGTGCCCTCGCGCTGCTTGCGCCGGCGGGGCAGCGGCGCGCCGCTCGCGGAGGCCGCGACCAGCTGCGCCTCCCGGCGCCGGGCGAAGAACGACGGCACCACGTCGAGAAGCAGGAGCAGCCCGCCCACCACCGCGACGAAGGCGATCAGCCCGTACATGAGCATGAGGAACTTCGGCTGCTCCGCCGCGAAGTCGAACTCCATCGACCCTCCCTCAAGGGTTCGGCTAGCAGAGGTGGCCCGGTCCGCGTCCGCGGACCGGGCCACCTGCTAGATCACTTCCAGCTGCCCTCGATGTCGTTCAGGACGGCGGTGGTGTCCTTGCCGTTGATCCAGGCCACCATGCCCTTCCAGAAGGTGCCGGCGCCGACCGCGGCCGGCATCAGGTCCGAGCCGTCGAAGCGGAAGACCGTCTTCTCGTCCTGGAGGATGCCCACGGAGAGCTTGTCCACCGGGTTCGGGACGTTGTTCAGGTCCAGCTTCTTGTTCGCGGAGACCCAGTCACCGATCTTGGCGCGGCTGTTGGCGTACTCGCCGGAGGCCAGGTAGGTCTGCACCGCCTGGACCTCGGGACGGTCGGCGAAGGCCGCGACGAACTCGCCGCCGCCCAGCACCGGCTTGCCCTTCGACGGGTCGATGGCCGGGAAGTAGAACGCGAAGACGTCGCCGTCCTCGGCCACCTTGGTGCCCTCGGGCCACTGGTTGGCGTAGAAGGACGCCTGGCGGTGCAGCGCGCACTTGCCGGCGGTGATGGGCGTGCCGCCCTCCTGGAAGGAGGTGGTGGCGATGCTCTTCACGCCGCCGAAGCCGCCGTTGACGTACTTCTCGTTCTTCAGGATGCTGCCGGCCCGGTTGAGGGCGTCAGCCACCTGCGGGTCGTTGAACGGGATCTCGTGGGTGGTCCACTTGTCGTAGACGTCCGGGCCGCCGGTACGCAGCAGCACGTCCTCGATCCAGTCGGTGGCCGGCCAGCCGGTGGCGTCACCGGACTCGATGCCGGCGCACCACGGCTTGGTGCCGCTGGCCGCGATCTGGTCGGAGAGCTTGATCATGTCGTCCCACGTGGTGGGGACCGTCCAGCCCTTCTCCTTGAAGGTCTTCGGCGAGTACCACACGAAGGACTTCACGTTCGAGCCGAGCGGGGCGCCGTAGAGCTGGCCGTTGACGGTGCTGTACTTCAGCCAGTCGGCGGAGTAGTTCTGCTCGGCCATCGCCTTGGTGTCGGCGCCGACCGGCTTGAGCTTGCCCGAGTCGACGAACCGCTTCAGCAGACCCGGCTGCGGGATGAAGGCGAGGTCGGGGGCGTTGCCGCCGTCCACCCGCACCGGCAGCTGCGCCTCGAACTCGCCGGAGCCCTCGTGGTCGATCTCGATGCCGGTGCAGTCCTCGAACTCCTTCCAGGACTGCTGGAGGCGCTCGTCCTCGATGTCACGGATCGAGGAGTAGATGGTCACCTTCTTGCCGTCGTGACCGTCGTACTTCTCATATGCGCCGCACTCGGCCGAGCCCGCGTTGCTGCTCTTCTTGTCGTTGCCGGTGCCGCAGGCGGCGACGCCGAGCGCCAGCCCCAGGACGCCGGCGACCGCGAGCGCCTGGCGCGATCTGGCAAACGCCATGCCGATCTCCTTCCTTGCCGGCGCGTGGGGGGATCGAACCCGCGCCGGTCCGATGGTCGTCCTCACATGTAAGCGCTTGCATCGTGCCGGGTCCACCCCTGGCCGGACACGGCCCGGTAACAATCCCGAAACCCTGACCACCGGTGATGGGTGCGCTCCCACGAATCTTCCCGGGAACGGAACTTTCTGTCAGGATGTCCGCATCACATTGAAGACTTTCAACATTGGAGGCAGTGGATGCGTAAGCGATGGCTCGCCCTCGGGGCGAGCGCCGCGGTCCTGGCGGCGACCCTCGTACCGGCCGCGCCGGCGATGGCCGCCCCGACGTTCAAGGTCCCGTTCCCGTGCAACCAGTCCTGGTCCGGTCAGACCCGGACCAACCACAGCCCGGCCAACGCGATCGACTTCAACCGCACCGACGACCTGGGCGACCCGGTGGTCGCCAGCGCACCCGGCACTGTCGACGTGGTGACCAACCTCGGCGACACCAGCTACGGCAAGTACGTCCGGATCAACCACGGCGGCGGTCACACCACCTACTACGCCCACCTGAACGCCTTCAACGTCTCCGTCGGGCAGACCGTCGGCTACGGCCGGGTGATCGGGTACGTCGGCACGACCGGCGGCTCCACCGGCCCGCACCTGCACTACGAGCAGCGTCTCAACGGCAGCTCTGTGAAGATCAAGTTCAACGGCGTCCAGGCGCTCTACTGGGGCACCAAGACCTACACCAGTGACAACGGCTGCGGCGGGACGAACACCGGCGAGGGCACCGTCAACACGGCCGGCTCCCCGCTGACGGTCCGCTCCGGCCCCGGCACCGGCTACAGCTCGGTCGGCACGGTGGCCGACGGGGCGAAGGTGACCATCCAGTGCCAGACCAGCGGCACCAGCGTCACCGGCACGTACGGCACCAGCTCGATCTGGGACCGGATCGGCTCCGGCCGGTTCATCTCCGACGCGTACGTCTACACCGGGTACGACGGCTACATCCCGGGCGTACCCCGCTGCTGAACCCGGCGGGCGCGGGGGCGAGCGGCTCCCGCGCCCGTACCGGTCAGGAGTTCAGCCGCCATACCGCGAAGTTCAGCGCGGACGCGAACGTCACCCAGGCCCAGTACGGCAGCATCAGCAGCGTGGCCGGCCGGGAGACGCGCCGGAACAGGGCCACCGTCACCCCGATCGCCAGCCACATCAGCACGATCTCGGCGAACGCCAGCCCGTACGCCCCGGCGCCGAAGAACAGCGGGGTCCAGATCGCGTTCAGCACGAGCTGCACGACCCAGGCCCAGAGCGCGGGGCCGAAACCGACCCGCCGCCAGACCAGCCAGCCGGCGATCGCGATGAGCACGTAGAGCACGGTCCAGACCGGGCCGAACAGCCACGACGGCGGCGCCCAGGCGGGCTGCTCCAGGCCCTGGTACTCGGCGGAGGTGCCCTGGACACCCAGCCCGCCGATCGCGGCGGCGGCGAAGGTGGCGGCGCCGAAGCCGAGCAACGCCAACCACTGGCGGGCTCCGGCGGTGCGCCGGGTGACACTCTGCGACATCTCCATGGCCGAGATGTTTCCGCTCGACCGGCCCGGCAAACGCCCGGGCGCCGCCGGACCCGGACGCGGAAAAGCCGGAGTCACCCGGCCCGGACGTTCCGGTCCGGCAGGACGGAACACCCGGGCCCGGCGACCCCGGCGGGTACGAGAACCGCTGTTACGTGTTGAAGATGCTGACGCCACCCGGGCCGACCAGCAGGCCGACGACGATGAGGACGATGCCCCAGAGGATCTGCCGGCGGAACAGGGCGAGAATTCCGGCGACCACCAGTACGACTGCGAGAATCCAGAGAATCAGCTCCATGTCGGCTGGATACCCGTGCGCCCGATACCGGAAACCTCCCGCTCAGTCGAGCTGATCACCGCCCAGGTGGAAGACGCTGTACGCCTGTTTGATCACCGGGTGGGCCACGTTGCGGACCCGGACCCCGCCCGGTGTGGTGCCGCGCTCGGTGCCGTGGTGGGCGTGCCCGTGCAGCGCCAGCGCGGTAGGTGCGGAGTCGATCGCCTGACCGAGCTGGTAGCAGCCGAGGAACGGGTAGATCTCCAGCGGCTCGCCGGCGAGCGTGTCCGGTACGGGGGAGTAGTGGGTGAGCGCGACGAGCGCGTCGCAGTCCAGCGAGAGCAGCGCGTCGGTCAGCGCGTCGGCGCTCTCCCTGGTGGTCCGCACGAACGCCTTCATCTCCGGCTCGCCGAAGTCGCTGGCGCACCGCCCGGCGAACCCGCCGCCGAACCCCTTCACGCCTGCGACCCCGAGCCGTCCGCCGGGGGTGTCCACCACGACGCCGGTGCCCTCCAGCACCGTGATCCCGGCGTCCTCCAGCACCTTCACCACCTGCGGCACCTCGTCGCACTGGTGGTCGTGGTTGCCGAGCACGGTGATCACCGGTACGCCGAGGTCGCCGAACTCCCGGGCCACGCACCGCGCCTCGGCCTCGGTGCCGTGCCGGGTCAGGTCACCGGCGAGCAGGAGCACGTCGGCGCAGCCGGGCAACTCCTCCAGCGCCGGGCGGAACCGGCCCACCACGTCCTCGTCCAGATGCACGTCGCCCACGGCGGCGATCCGGATCACCATCGAACCTCCCTCACGGCAACTCCTCGACCTGGGTGGGCGCCTGCGTGCGGATCACCCCGATGTCGCTCGTCACGTGGGTGTCCGGGAAGCGCTCGGCCACCCGCCGCAGGATCTCCTCCCGCCGGTGCGGGCTCTCCACCTCGCCGTAGAGCACCAGCCCGTTCTCCCGCCGCACCACCGTGATGCCCTGCTCGGCCACGGTCGGGTCCTCGGCCAGCATGCTCTGGATCTCCGCCTCGACGTACTCGTCGGGGGGAACGTCGCCGGACAGTCCGGTCACAGGGTCTCCCTTCCTCCGGGCGCGCCGCCGGGCAGCACGTCCAGCCGGTCGAGCAGCACCAGGAACGCCTCCGCGTACGGCGAGTGCTGCGTCTCCTTCCGTACCCGTTCCCAGTCGATCTGTTCCCGCAGCGAGCGGGCCAGCGGCAGGGCGCGGGCGAAGTCGCAGTAGTGCTGGGAGAAGCTGAGCAGCTTGTGCACCATGAGCTGGCTGGCCGAGAGCACCGGCATGTGGATCGCGTCGACCGGGCGCACGATCGTGTCGGCGAACGTCTCCTCGGTCACCGGCGTCTCCACCGGCCGGTGGATCAGGTCCACCATCCGGTCCTCGTCGTAGACCTTGACCAGCCAGTCCTCCGGCGGGCGCTCGGCGGTGAAGCCGGCCTCGACCAGCGCCTCCAGCGCCCGGTCGACGTCCACCTCGCGGAGCAGGAAGTCCACGTCGTGGTCGCTGGAGTGACCGCCGTGCGCGTACACCGCGAAGCTGCCACCGAGCGCGAACGGGATCTCGGACTGTTTGAGCACGGCGGCGACCTTCTTCAGCGTGTGCACCAGGGTCTCGTCCCCGCGCTCGGCCATCTGCGGCTCCCTCGTCGTCATGTGGGCGGTGGGACCACGATGCGTACCCGGCGGACGCTCCGGTCACACCTGTTGCGGCGCGATCGGCCCGCCAGGGCAGGAAAGCGACATACGGGCCGGTGTGAGCATCGGTCGGATAACCTCGGGAGGGTGGCCAGCTCACTGCGGACGCGGCGGGGCAGGGCCCGACTGCGCACCGTCGCCCTGATCGGCACCGACGGCTCAGGTAAGACCACCCAGGCCCACCGGCTCGCCCAGGCGCTCACCGCGGCCGGCCGTCCCGCCACGTACCACCGCAACGCCGGTGGCCGCCGCTGGCTCGGCCGTATCGCCCAGCGGGTCGGCCGTCCGGACGCGCAGCGGCTCGTCGGGCGCGACGGCCTGCTCGTGGTCGAGTCGGTGCTGCGATGGTTGGCCATCGCGCTCGCGCTGCTCAGCTGTCTGGTGACCGGGCGTACCGCGGTGATGGACAGGTGGTCCGCCTGCCAGTACGCCAGCATCCGGGCACACGGCGGGCAGCGGTGGGAGCGGCTGGCCCGGGCCGGGTACCGGATCTTCCCGGCGCCCCGGGTGACGTTCCTGCTCACCGTCGACCCCGCCGAGGCGTACCGGCGGATCGAGCGGCGCGGCACCGACCACGAGACCATGGAGTGGCTGACCGCCGCGGCCGCCGCGTACCGGGACCTGCCGGAGTACGGCAGCTTCGTGGTGGTGGACGGCAACGGCCCGCCGGAGGAGGTGGCCCGCCGGATCCGGGCGCACCTGAGCGAGTGGCTGCCCGACGACCCGTCAGCCGGTCCCGGCCCGGCTCCGGCCGGCCCGCGCCGCCCGGTCGGTGGCGCCGGGCGGGACGGGCCGGTGCCGGTTCAGGCCCGCCCGTAGACCGGGATGCTCGCGCCGCTGGTGGGCGCGGACTCGGGGGAGGCCAGGAAGCGGATCACCTCGGCGATCTCGGCCGGCGGCACCCAGCGCCCGTGGTCGGCGTCGGGCTGGGCGGCGCGGTTGGCCGGGGTGTCGATGACGCTCGGCAGCACGGTGTTGCACCGCACGCCGCGCTGCCGGTACTCGACCGCGACCGTCTCGGCGAACGCCCGCACCGCGGCCTTCGCGGTGGCGTAGCCGGAGGCGCCGGGGAACGGCGTGACCGCCGCCCGGGCCGAGACGCAGACCACCGCGCCGTCGCCGGACGCCATGAGGTGCGGCAACGCCGCGTGGGTGACCAGGTACGTCGGGCGCAGGTTGAGCCGCAGCATCCGCTCGAAGTCCTCGACCGGGGTCTCGTGGACCAGGGCGCCGGCGGCGTACCCGCCGACGAGGTTGACCACCGCGCGCAGCGGCGCGGCCGGTTCGGCGGTCGCGGCCTCGACCGCCCGCGCGGCCCCCTCGGGCGTCAGCAGGTCGGCCACGACCCGGACCGGGCCGTCGTCCGTCCCGGGCTCCCGCTGGGGTACGACCACCCGCCAGCCCGCGTCGAGGAAGGCGGCGGTGACCGCGCCGCCGAGCCCGCCCGTGCCTCCGGTCACCAGCACCGTGCGTTCCGTCATGGACACACACGCTAGCCAACGGCCGCGCCGACCGACCGGTGACCCGCGCGCGCCGTCCGGTCCGCCCGGCCGAGGCCGACCAGGCAGGCCGTGCCGCGCGACGGCGGACCGGCACGTCGGGCGGCAGGAGTGACTCGACCGGACCGGATGAGGCAGTGGGGCTGCGACAATGGGATCCTTGGCCCGGGGGCGGGCACGGAAGACGGTAAATTTCCCGATACGCGGTGTCATGGTTGACGCTCACGCCTCGTGAAAGTAAGTTTCATCCGTGGCGAAGAGTCCGAAGATTTCTGCGAGTCACGAGACCGGTGGACTGATCGTCCACATCAGCGGCCTGCTGCCCTCGCTGTCCCCGGCTGAACAGCGGGTGGCCCGGCTGGTCGTCGCCGATCCGGCGGACGCGGCCCGGCGTACGATCACCGACCTCGCCACCGCCGCCGAGACGTCCGAGGCGACAGTGATCCGCTTCTGCCGCTCGGTCGGCATGGACGGCTACCCCCAGCTGCGGATCCGGCTCGCCGCCGAGGCCGCCCGCCGGATCGAGCCGCCGGACGCGCGGGTGGTCGGCGGCGACATCCCGCCGGGTGCCGACCTCGCCCAGATCATCGCCACGATCGCGTTCAACGACGCCCGGGCCGTGGAGGAGACCGCCGAGCAGCTCGACCCGGCGGTCTGCGAGCGAGTGGTCGAGGCGATCGGCGCGGCCGGCCGGATCGACGTCTACGGCGCGGGTGCCAGCGGCTTCGTCGCCTCCGACTTCCAGCAGAAGCTGCACCGCATCGGCCGCATCGCGTTCTACTTCCCGGACGTGCACACCGCGCTCACCTCCGCCGCCCTGCTGGGCCGCGGCGACGTGGCGGTCGGCATCTCGCACACCGGCACCACGTCCGACGTCATCGAGGTGCTGGAGCAGGCCCGGGCGCGCGGTGCCACGACAGTGGCGCTGACCAACTTCCCGCGCTCGCCGATCACCGAGGTCGCGGACCACGTGCTCACCACTGCCGCCCGGGAGACGACATACCGCTCCGGCGCGACCGCCAGCCGGCTGGCCCAGCTCACAGTGGTCGACTGCCTCTTCGTCGGTGTGGCCGCCCGCAGCCGGGCCCGGACGAAGAAGGCCCTGGAGGCCACCGCCGAGGCGGTCCAGTCGCACCGGGTCGGCCCCGGGCGGAGGCGGGGATGACGGCGGGTCGGGTGGAGCGGGACGGCGTGGCGGCGGTGCGACCGGTGGTGCGCGTCGGCGCGCCGACCGAGCGGCGCAACCCGCACAGCGTCGACCTCGACCTGATGTCCACCCGGGACGTGCTCACCGTGATCAACGAGGCGGACCGGCGAGTGCCGGCCGCGGTCGCCGCGGTGCTGGACGAGATCGCCGAGACGGTCGACCTGGCCGTGGCCGCGCTGCGCGACGGGCACCGTGTGCACTACTTCGGGGCCGGCACCTCCGGTCGCCTCGGCGTGCTGGACGCGGCCGAACTGGCGCCGACGTTCAACTCGCCGCGGCACTGGTTCTGCTCGCACCTCGCCGGCGGCCCGGACGCGATGTGGCGGGCCGTCGAGGACGCCGAGGACGACGAACGCGGTGGCGCCGCCGACGCCGCCGAGTGCGTACGCCACGGCGACCTCGTGGTGGGCCTGGCGGCCAGCGGGCGCACCCCGTACGTCCTCGGGGCGCTCGCCGCGTCCCGGGCGCAGGGGGCCGGTACGGTGCTGCTCTGCGCGAATCCGGAGGCCGAGGCCGCCGCGTCGGTGGACGTCTTCATCGGGGTGGACACCGGACCGGAGGTGGTCACCGGGTCGACCCGGATGAAGGCCGGCACGGCGCAGAAGCTGGTGCTCAACACGTTCTCCACGGCCGTGATGGTGCGTCTGGGCCGGGTCTACTCGAACCTGATGATCGACATGGTGGCCACCAACGCCAAACTGCGCGGCCGCATGATCTCGATCCTCATGGAGGCCACCGGCTGTGCCGAGGAGGTGTGCCGGGTCGCCCTGCGGGAGGCCGACGGCGACCTCAAGACCGCGCTCGTCGCGCTCGTCTCCGGCGCCGAGGTGCCGGCCGCCCGGGCCGCGCTGGCCCGCTCCGCCCATCAGGTACGCGGCGCGCTCGAACTGCTCGCCTCCTGAGCGTTCCGGCCCCCGCCGCGGGCAGGCCCGTCCCGCCCGATCCACCCGCCCGGCGCATCCGCCCGGCGGGTGCGACGCGTATCACGTGCGGGGAGGGGACGACTCCTCCCGCACGGATTGTTCAACGAGGCGGAGGGTAATCCTTGAGCATGGCTGAACCGACCGGTCCGCAGGCGCGTATCTCGCAGTGACCAGGATCGCAACGACTCGGTGACGCGGCTCGCTGTGTTCATGGAACAGGCAATGGTGCCATTCCATGGGCGAACGGCGATTTCGCAGCTCCGGTGTGCGCCGAAAACGGCGCCCGCGAGCCGCCCGAACCGGGCCGGTAACAGGAAACATGGACCGGGCTCTCAGCTACTACTCAGGCATTCGTGACAGTTTCGACTCACGACATGGAATCCCCGACGCGTCACATCTGTTGTGTAGGTGTCAGCACCTACGGGCACAGCGGAGGTTACGGGGAGGGCTGATGAACGTGGGGATGGCAAGGAACCGGGCAACCGGCGCGAGCGAGGGGACCGTGGCAATCGTGGACAAGAACATCGGCATGCGTACCGACGAGGTCGCCGAGGAGCGGGACCTGGTCGGCGTCTACCTGCACGAGATCTCCCGGACGCCGCTGCTCGACGCCGCCCGGGAGGTCGACCTCTCCAAGGCGATCGAGGCGGGCCTCTACGCCGAGCACCTGCTCGACGAGGATCGGATCCCCGACGGCGTCGACCGGGAGGACCTGGAGCGGCTGGTCGCCGAGGGTGAGCGCGCGAAGGACCTCTTCATCCGCGCGAACCTGCGACTGGTCGTGTCGATCGCCCGGCGCTACGTGCGCTCCGGGATGCCCATGCTGGACCTGATCCAGGAGGGCAACACCGGCCTGGTCCGGGCGGTCGAGAAGTTCGACTACGAGCGGGGCTTCAAGTTCTCCACCTACGCGACCTGGTGGATCCGTCAGGCCATCAGCCGGGCGATCGCCCAGCAGGAGCGGACCGTACGGCTGCCCGTGCACCTGGTCGAGGACGTCAACCGGATGCGCAACGTGGCCCGGCAGCTCACCCGTGAGCTGGGCAGCGACCCGGAGCCGGAGCAGATCGCGACCGCGCTCGGCGTGACCGTCGAGCGGGTCAACGAGCTGGTCCGCTGGTCGCAGGACACCGTCTCGCTGGACACCCCTGTGGGTGACGACGGTGACACCAACCTCGGTGACCTGGTCGCCGACAGCGACGCGCCGTCGCCCGAGGAGATCGTGCTGACCGGCCTGGAGCGGCAGCGGATCGAGGGCCTGCTCAACCACCTCGACGACCGTTCCGCCGGCATCATGCGGGCGCGGTACGGCCTTGAGGACGGGCGGGAGCACTCGCTGACCGAGGTCGCGTCGCGGTTCTCGCTGTCCCGCGAGCGCATCCGCCAGCTGGAGATCCAGGCTCTCGGCCGGCTGCGTGAGCTGGCTCGCGCGGAGGGGCTCCAGGCGGCCTGACCTGGTAACAATGAACGGCGAACGGCCGGCGTCCGACAGGGGGACGCCGGCCGTTCGCCGTCTTCGCGGTGCTCAGACCCGGCCGTAGCCGGCAATCGTCATGATGTTCATGCCGCGCTTGCTGACGTTGCGTCCGGCGCTGGGCGCGTCGATGATCTGGCCGTTGCCGACGTAGAGCGCCACGTGCCCGAGCCCGGAGTAGAACACCAGGTCACCCGGTTGCAGTTGGCTGCGGCTGATCCGCGTGGTGGCCCCCCACTGCTGCGCAGCGCTGTGCGGCAGCGACTTCCCGGCCGCCCGCCAGGCGGCGAGCGTCAGACCGGAGCAGTCGTAGCTGCCGGGGCCGTCCTGGGCGTAGCCGTAGGGCTTGCCGACCGCGCCGTAGGCGTACCGCACCGCCGTGCCGGCGTCGCCGGAGACGGCCGGCGGCTTGCCCGCCGAGCTGGGGTTGCCGGGTGCCTCCGTGGCCCGCCCGTACGCCTTGCGCCGCATCTCGTAGAGGTCGGACAGGTCCGCCTCGATCCGCGTCTTCGCGGACTTGAGCTGCTTGGCCTGCGCCGCCTCCCGGGCGAGCGTGACGTCCAGCGCGGTCTTCTGGTCGATCAGCCGCTTCTGGTCGGCGGTGAAGCTGTTGATGGTGCGCTGCCGCTGGCGGGTGAGCTGGTCGAGCGTGCCCAGCCGCTCCGGCAGGGTGGCCTGGCCGCCCGGGTCCAGCAGGGCCGCCGCGGTGCGCATGCCGCCGGTCTTGTACGCCGTCGCGGCCAGCACGCCCACGTCGGCGCGGCTGCGTTCGGCCTGTTCCTGCAGCGGCCCGATCCGGGCCTCCAACTTGGCCGCGGTGGCCTTGTTGGTCTTGATGTCCTCGTTGAGCTTGTTGTAGGACTCGACGATTCGCTCCAGCTCAGTCGAGGACTTCTCGATCTGCTTCGTCAGCTCGGCGGGGGTCGGCTCGGCCCGGGCCACCTGCGCCGGGGCGAGCAACGCGGCCGAGAGGCCGGCCACCGCCAGCGAGCGGAGCAGCATCCGTAAGGACGACAAGAGCGGAAAGCTCCTCTCCCACCGGTCGCCGGGCGCGTTCGCGACCCGGCGACACCGGCCCGGGGCCGTCCGGGTGGACGGCTGTCGACCGGGCCGACCTGGACAACCTAACCCGTGATCGCAGTAGTCGGGAGTTCAAGCAGGGGCGAAAGTTGGCAAAGTGGCGGAAAGTGATGAGGGGGAACCGGTGGGTGGATGAGGCGACTCGCCCGATTCGTCGTTCTGGGCGGATGTCGCCAGGCAACGCCAGGCAAAGTCACGACAAAGACGGAAATCGCTCTCTGTTTCCGGCGGGCAGGGCCGGGCCGATGCCCCCCGCGACCGCCGAAACCCCGAGGTCAGGTGGCGCGAGGCCAACACAATGAAGCCCGGACGGGAAATCCCACCACGGGATCCCTGCTCCCGGGAGGCCGCCGTGCAGACCGACCGCTCCGCCGCCCAGCCGCCCCGCTCGCCGCGACCGGCCGCGCCCAGGCTGCTCTACGCCCGGCCCGGCATCGTCGTCACCGCCGAGCGTTTCACCGTCGGCCGCAACAGCTGGCCGGTGGCCGAGATCACCCAGCTCCGGACCGACCGCGGGCCGCACGACCGGCTCGCGATCCGGGCGGTCGCCGTGTCCGCCGCGATGATCGCCGCGGTCGGCCTGCTGCTCGGCTTCACCGGCGGCCTGCACCGGCTCACCGCCGGGGCGTACCTCATGCTCGGCGCCGTCGGGCTGGTGCCGCTGCTGCTCGTGCTGATCGGCGACCGCGTGCGGCCCCCTTCGCACGAGCTGTGGGGACGGGTGCGCGGCACCGAGGTGCTGCTGTTCAGCAGCGACGACGAGCGGCAGTTCGGCCAGGTCGCCCGCGCGCTGGGGCGGGCCCGGGAGGCGGCGCGGCTGGGCGGCTGGGCCGACCCGCCGGCGGCCGAGCCGTGGCGGCCGGCCCGGTGAGACGCGGTCAGCCCGCGACCGGCTCCGGCGTACGCGACCGCGTCTCGGCGGCCACCCAGTGGCTCACCCGCCGCTCGGCGTAGAACGAGACGAACGGCACGGTGCCGGCGAGCATCACCAGCAGCATCCGCTTCAGCGGCCAGTTCGCCCGGCGCGACAGATCGAACGTGAGCGCCAGATAGAGCATGTACAGCCAGCCGTGCGCCACGCCGACCACGGCCACCACGCTCGGGTTGTCGAAGCCGTACTTCAGCGGCATGCCGATCAGGACCAGCACCACGAGCGCCACGCCCACGATCCAGGCGATCACGCGGTACCGGGTAAAGGCTCCGCCCACCGTCGTCCGTCCTTCCGCACCGGCCTCAGCCGGGATAGTCGCCGGGCCGGGCGCCCGGATTGGCGTTCAACCAGGATAGGTAGCTGTTGTACGCGGCCAACTCGGCGTCGTCCGCCCCGTCGGCCGGGGCGGCAGGCGCCCGCACGACGCGCACCGGCCGGCGTACCGCCGGGGTGCCGGCGGTCACCGGCGGCGCGGGACCGGCCGACGGCGCGGTGTCCTCCGCCGGCGCCGGGTCGGCGGCGCGCAGCGTCTGGCGGACCTCACGCCACCAGACGAAGATCACGAAACCGGCGAAGACCGGCCACTCGATCGCGTAACCGAAGCTGATCGCGTTCCCCCCGGCGGCGCGGGTGACCTGCCACCAGCCCATGCCGAGGCAACCCGCCACGAGCACGACCATGGCCACGTGGCGGACGATCCACGCCGGTGTCCAGAGCCGATTCATGCCAACGAGAGTACCGGGGCCGCCGGTCGTCTCCGACACGGCGTCGTAGTCCGGGCGGGGTTTGGTGACACGCCCGCTGGGCATCCGAACAGGTGCCAACCCGAACGAGACGAGGGGGCGACGATGACCGAATCGGTACGCCGGGACGCGAGCCCGGAACAGCGGGTCGCGGAGTGGGACGGCGACCACGCCCGTACCGTCGACGCCGACGGCGAGCAGCTCGGGGTGGACCCCACGGAGCTGGGCGACGAGGACCTGATCCGGGAGATGCAGAGCCTGCACCGCACCCGGCTGGACACGCTGCGGCACGCCACCGACTCGGCGCTCGCCAACCACCTGCGGCGCACCGCCGAACTGGAGACGGAGTACCTGGCCCGGCACCCCGGCCGGGAGGTCGACCCGAGCCGGCTGCGGGACGCCTGATGGCCAGCCACGCCGAGCGCGGCATGTCCGCGCCGCCGGAGGTGGTGTTCAACACGGCCACCGATCCCGACCGCTCCTCGGCCTGGCTGCCCGAGCGGCTGCGCAGCTCCGGCACATGCCGGGTCGAGGTCGTCGACGCCGACGACATGCGGGCCCGGTGGAGTGCCGCGGACTGGTCCGCCGAGATCGACGTGGAGCCGGCCGGCGCGGGCGGCGCCCGGGTGCGGCTGGACCTGGCCGGGCCGGACCACGACCTGGCCGACGAGATCCTGGCCAACCTCGACCGCGAGGTGGCCGACAACCTGACCGCCGGTTGAGCCCGGCCCGCACGACGAGCACGAGGAGGCCGGGTTGACCGGGAGTGGCCTGAAGCAGAAGGTGGCGCGCCTGCGCCAGGCGTACGCACCGCACGAGCACCGGCCGCTGGAGGGCTACCTGAAGGCGATGGGCACGTACGCCGGTGTCACAGCCGCGCTCGTCGGCCTGGTCCGCGCGACCGGCCGGCCGGTGCCCGAGCGGCCCACGCCCGCGGACGTGGTGCTGCTCTCGATCGCCACGCACAAGCTCAGCCGGCTGCTGTCCAAGGACGCGATCACCAGCCCGCTGCGGGCGCCGTTCACCCGCTACGACCACCCGATCGGCAGCGGCGAGGTGATGGAGCAGGTCCGCGACGAGGGCAGCCCGACCCGGCACGCGCTCGGCGAGCTGGTGAGCTGCCCGTTCTGCCTGGCGGTCTGGGTGGCCACCGGGCTCACCGGCGGCCTGGTGCTGGCGCCCCGGCTGACCCGGCTGGTCGCCACCGCGCTGACCGCGGTGGCCGCCTCCGACTTCCTCCAGATGGGGTACGCGGTCGCCCAGCAGGCGGCCGAGGGCGGTCGCCACGAGGCGTGACCCGAGGACACGAAAGGGGGCCGGCGAGCGCCGGCCCCCTTTTCCGTGTCTCCCACGGTCAGGTGGGGGTGGTGCCGTGGTCCTCGCCGGCCCAGCCGCGCGACGCCTCCGGCTCCCGCTCGTCCTCGTCCTCCCCGGTGACGACGTCCCGGTCCACGGCGGTGCGCTCGTGCTCGTTGGCGAAGTCCGGCTCCGGCAGCGTGTCGACGCCCTCCGGGGGCTGGCCGAGCGCCGCCAGGTGCTCGTGGTCGGGGTTGCGATCGGTCATCTCGCGTCCTCTCGGTCTTCCGGGGGCTCAGGCGACCGTGCCGCCCAGCAGATCCGCCGCCTCGTCCGCCGCGTACTCGCCCTGGGGGAGTGCGGCGATCCGGGTGAGCAGCTCCGCGGGGAGTTCGGCGGCCACCGCCCGGCGGTAGATGTCCGCCTGGGTGATCCGCTCCTGGCCGTGGTAGATGTCGTCGAGCAGGTCGTCGAGCGGCCTGGTGTCGGGCTGCTCGGTCACGGGCGCGTCATCGGTCACGCCGACCACCTACCCGGCACCGAACCGGTCAAACTCGCCCCAACCCCGCTCAGGCCGGTGCCGGGAGCGTGGCCCGGCGGGCCCGCACGGCCTGGGCGAGGTGGTCGAGGACCTCGGCGGTGGCGTCCCAGCCGATGCAGGCGTCGGTGACCGACTGGCCGTACGCCAGCTCCCGGGTCGGGTCCAGGTCCTGCCGGCCCGGCACCAGGAAGCTCTCCAGCATGATGCCGGCGATCCCGCGCTGGCCGGCGGCGAGCTGGGCGGCCACGTCGGCGGCGACGAGCGGCTGGTTGCGGTGGTCCTTGCCGCTGTTGGCGTGGCTGGCGTCGACCACCACCCGCTCCGGCAGGCCCGCGGCCCGCAGCAGTTCCAGCGCCCCGGCCACCGACTCCGCGTCGTAGTTCGGCCGGCCGCCCCCGCCACGCAGCACGAGGTGCCCGTCCGCGTTGCCCCGGGTGTGCATGATCGCCGGGGTGCCGGAGACGTCGATGCCGGGGAAGACGTGCGGCACCCCGGCGGCCCGGATCGCGTCCACGGCGGTGGCGATGCTGCCGTCCGGGCGGTTCTTCATGCCGATCGGCATGGACAGCCCGGAGGCGAGCTGCCGGTGCACCTGGCTCTCCACCGTCCGCGCGCCGATCGCGCCCCAGGCCACCGTGTCCGCGATGTACTGCGGGGTGATCGGGTCGAGGAACTCGCAGCCCACCGGCAGGCCCAGCCGCAGCACGTCGAGCAGGAGCGCCCGCGCGGTACGCAGGCCCGTGTTCACGTCGCCGGAGCCGTCCAGCGCCGGGTCGTTGATCAGGCCCTTCCAGCCCACCGTCGAGCGCGGCTTCTCGAAGTAGACACGCATCACCACGAGCAGGTCGTCGGCGACCCGGGCGGCGGCCTCGCGCAGCCGGCCCGCGTACTCCAGGGCGGCGGCCGGGTCGTGCACGGAGCAGGGGCCGACGACGACGAGCAGCCGGTCGTCGTCGCGGTCCAGCACCCGGCCGACGGCACGGCGGCCCGCCACGACGGCCTCGGCCAGCGGGGTCTCAAGCGGCAGGTGGTGGTGCAGCAGGGCCGGGGTGGTCAGCGGCACCACACGGTCGATGCGCTGGTCGATGACCCGATGGGCGTCCTGGGACGTGGTCACGGTGGGGATTCCTTCCGCCGACCGTGCCCCCGTGCCGGGTCCGGGGGATCGAGCCGGCTGCTCGCATACGAAAGGGCAGGGAAATCGATCCCTGCCCGCCGGCTCGAAGAGGTGGTGACGTCAGCTCATGGTCGAGTCACCGGCTCCTCCAGCCGGCTGCCTAAACCATCGATACGACCGCGTCACGTCGGCCAGCGTACCCGACGCGCGGCGGAAAGCCCGCTGTCGTTCCGAAGTGCGGAACGCGGGGTATGTGATCGGCATGACCACGAGCCACGACCCGAGTGACCAGGAACGGATCGAGTCCCGAGCGCACCTGCTGCCGGAGGAGGCGGCGGCCGGCAGCGACGACGCGGAGGCGCAGGCCGACGCGATCCTCACCGAGTCCGACATCCGCGAGGCGGACCAGAACGCCGCCCCCGACACGGTGCTGGAGCACCGCACCTCCGAGCAGACCGTCACCCCCGTCGAGCCGCCCGACTGAGCCCGGCTCCCCGGGCCCGGCGGGAACCCCGGTAGCTGTCGTCCCGCAGCCGGGCCAGCGGGCCGGCCAGACGCAACCCCGGCGGCACGTTGCCGATCGGGTCGAACGCGAGCGCGGCGTCCTCGGCGGCGCCGCGCTCGTCGTCGAGGCGTACCTCGCCGAACGGCCGCCACCGGCCCACCGCCGAGGCGACCGCCAGCACCAGCCGTGGCTCGTCGCCGGCCACCGCCGCGCCGGCCTCGGCCAGGCCGCGACCCAGGTCGGGTGACTCCGGGTCGGCCAGCACGGCCAGGAACAGCCGCCGCCCGCCGGCCCGGAACGGCATGATCGACGTGTACGTCCCGGTGAAGCGCCGCCGGGGCAGCGGCAGGTTCCGCAGCACCGGCGCGGCGGCGCTGGAACTCCACAGCAGGTCCACCGGCGGCTCCGGATCGCGGTGCAGCCGTACCGCCACGCCCAGCACGTCCGGCCAGTCACCCGGCGTCGGCACGCCCTTGGACAGGCGGATCGTGGCCGGCCACCGGCCCGGCAGGTCGAGCAGCGGCACCCCGGTCGGCGGTCCCGGCGTACCCCAGATCCGGGTCTCGCCGGCGAACGTGCGCCCGGCCGGGTGCAGCAGCCGGGCGTGCCGGAGCCGGGCCAGCGCGGCGGCGGCGCGCTCGACGGCGGAGGGTGTGGTGGCGGCCATGCCCGCACGGGTACCCCGGCGCGCACCGACGATGCTCCGGCGCGCGTGTCACCTTTCCGCCTCCGAGATCGGATAGCGTCGTCTCATGCCCGACAGCGGTTTCCCCTGGCCGATCGAGACGACCCGACTGGACAACGGCCTGCGTGTGGTGGTGAGCGAGGACCGCACCGCCCCGGCCGTGGCGGTCAACCTCTGGTACGACGTGGGCTCACGCCACGAACCGGCGGGACAGACCGGCTTCGCCCACCTCTTCGAGCACCTCATGTTCGAGGGCTCGGTGAACGTGGCGAAGACCGAGCACATGAAGCTGATCCAGGGCGCGGGCGGCTCGCTCAACGCGACCACCAACCCGGACCGGACCAACTACTTCGAGACGGTCCCGGCCGAGCACCTGGAACTGGCGCTCTGGCTGGAGGCCGACCGGATGGGCGGGCTGGTGCCGGCGCTGACCCAGGAGACGCTGGACAACCAGCGTGACGTGGTGAAGAACGAGCGCCGTCAGCGCTACGAGAACGTGCCGTACGGCGACGCGTGGCTGCGGCTGCTGCCGCTGCTCTACCCGCCGGGCCACCCGTACCACCACGCGACGATCGGGTCGATGGCCGACCTGAACGCCGCCGACCTGGCCACCTTCCAGGAGTTCCACAGCACGTACTACGCGCCGAACAACGCGGTCCTCACAGTGGTCGGCGACACAGAGGCGGCGGAGGTGTTCGCGCTCGCCGACAAGTACTTCGGCGGTCTCACCGCGCGCGCCGACATCCCGGCCGCGCCGGACGGCCGCACCGTGCCGGCCACCGGCCGCCCGGCGGTGGAGACAGTCACCGCCGAAGTGCCCGCCCCCCGCGTCTACGTCGCGCACCGCACCCACCCGTTCGGCACCCAGGGGTACGACGTGACCACGGTGCTGGGCACCGTGCTCGGCAGCGGCCGGGGCAGCCGCCTCTACCAGCGGCTCGCCGACGGTGAGCGGATCGCCCAGCCGGACCTCGTCGGCGCGTACGGGGTGGACCTCGCGCACGCGCCCGCCCCGCTGATCGCCACCGCCACGGCCCGTCCCGGGGTGAGCGCCGAGCGGCTGCGCGACGGGCTCGCCGAGGTGGTCGACGAGCTGGCCACCGTGCCGGTGACCGCCGCCGAGCTGGACCGCGCCAAGGCGCTGCTGAGCACCATGTGGTGGCGGCAGATGTCCACCGTCGACGGTCGGGCGGACACGCTCGGCCGCTACGCCACCCAGTTCGGCGACCCGGCCCGCGCGGCCGACCGGCTGCCGGCCTGGCTCGCGGTGACCGCGGAGCAGATCGCCGAGCAGGCCGCCGAGCTGCTCGGCGCCGCCGACCGGGTGATCCTGACCTACCTGCCCGAGGAGAACTGATGTCGCTGATCGCCACCCGTCCCGGCCCCGGCGCCGCCCGCGCCTACCGGTTCCCGCAGGTGGTCCGGCGGACGGTGGCCGGCGGTCAGGTGGTCGCCGCGCACCTGCCCGGGCAGAACCTCGCCGTCGCGTTGCTGCTGCTCGACGGCGGCGCGGGCCGGGAGCCGGTCGGCAAGGAGGGCCTCGGCGCGGTGCTGGCCAAGGCGCTGGAGGAGGGCACCGCGCAGCGGGACGCCACCGCGTACGCGCTGGCCATCGAGGCGCTCGGCACCGAGCTGGCGACCGGGCTCGACTGGGACTCGTTCCAGGTGAGCGTGCAGGTGCCGGTGGACCGGCTGACCGCCGCGGTGGAGCTGCTGGCCGAGGCGGTCCGTACGCCCCGGCTCGACCCGGCCGACGTACTGCGCGTACGCGACGACGAGGCGACCGCGCTGCGGATGGACTGGGCCAACCCCGGCCCGCGTGCCGACGCGGTGCTGCGGGCCGAGCTGTTCGGCGCGGAGCACCGGTGGGGCCGCCCGCTCTACGGCGACCCGGACAGCGTGGCCGCGCTGGAGGTGGACGACGTCACCGTCTTCCACTCGGAGTGGTTCATCCGCCCCGGCACGCTCGTCGTCGCCGGCGACCTGGAGCGGATCGACCTGGACGCGCTCGCCGCGACGGCGTTCGCCGGCGCCGGCGGCGGCCCGGTGGAACGCGGCGGCCCGATCGACGTGCCGCTGGCCGGGCAGCGCCGGGTCATCCTGGTCGACCGGCCCGGCTCGGTGCAGTCCACGCTGCGGCTCGGCCACCCGTCCCCGCATCGCGCCCACCCCGACCACGTGCCGATGACGCTCGCCGGCACCGTGCTCGGCGGCGCGTTCACGTCCCGGCTCAACCACCTGATCCGGGAGGTACGCGGCTACACGTACGGGATCCGCGGCGACTTCGCCTCGTCCCGGCGGTTCGGCCGGTTCGCGGTCAGCTCCGGTGTGCAGACCGCGGTGACCGCCCCGGCGCTCGTCGAGTCGGTGGGCGAGATCTCGCGTACCCAGCTCACCGGTGTCAGCGAGGACGAGCTGGAGGTGGCGCGTTCCTGGCGGGCCGGGCAGCTCTCGGTCGAGTTGCAGAGCCCCCGGGCCATCGCCGCGGCCCTGACCACGCTGGTCGTGCACGACCTGCCGGACGACTACCACGCGCGGCTGCGGGAGCAACTGCTCGCGGCGACGGTCGAGGACGTCTCCGCGGCGGCCGCCACCTATCTGCACCCGGAGTCGCTGACGATGGTGATCGAGGGGGACGCGGCGGTCATCCGGGACGAGCTGGTCGCCAGCGGTCTCGGCGAGGTGGTCGACCACACGTGACCGGGCGGGGCGGCGGGCCTGTGATTCCCGTCGCCCCGCATCCGCGCGGTGGGAAACGTTTCCCACCCGCACCGCCCGGCTGGGTAGCCTCGCGGGCATGAGGATCGGCATTGTGGGAGCCACCGGTCAGGTCGGTGGCGTCATGCGGCAGGTGCTGGCGGAGCGCGAGTTCCCGGCGGAGCAGGTGCGCCTGTTCGCCTCGGCCCGGTCGGCCGGGCGCACGCTGCCCTGGCGCGACGGCGAGGTCACCGTGGAGGACGCGGCCGCCGCGGACTACCGCGGCCTGGACATCGTGCTCTTCTCGGCGGGCAAGGGGACCGCGAAGGAGCTGGCTCCCCGGGTCGCCGAGGCGGGCGCCGTGGTGATCGACAACTCCTCGGCGTTCCGGATGGACCCGCAGGTGCCGCTGGTGGTGGCCGAGGTCAACCCGCACGCGATCGCGGACCGCCCGAAGGGCATCGTGGCCAACCCGAACTGCACCACGATGGCCGCCATGCCGGTGCTGCGCCCGCTGCACGACGAGGCCGGACTGGTCAGCCTCGTCGTCGCCACCTACCAGGCGGTCTCCGGCGCCGGCCTGGCCGGTGTGGCGGAACTGGACGAGCAGGTCCGCAAGGTGGCCGAGGACGCCGCCGGGCTCGCCTTCGACGGCCGGGCGGTGGAGTTCCCGGCGCCGCGCTCGTTCGCCCGTCCGATCGCCTTCAACGTGCTCCCGCTGGCCGGCTCGATCGTCGACGACGGCTCCTTCGAGACGGACGAGGAGCAGAAGCTGCGCAACGAGAGCCGCAAGATCCTGGAGATCCCCGGGCTGAAGGTCTCCGGCACGTGCGTGCGGGTGCCGGTCTTCACCGGCCACTCGCTGCAGATCAACGCCCGGTTCGCCCGGCCGATCGACCCGGCCCGGGCCCGTGAGCTGCTCGACGGCGCGCCCGGCGTGGCGCTGCGCGACGTGCCGACGCCGCTGGAGGCGGCCGGCCAGGACCCGACGTACGTCGGCCGGATCCGGGCCGACGAGACAGTCGAGCACGGGCTCGCGCTGTTCTGCGCCAACGACAACCTGCGCAAGGGCGCGGCGCTGAACGCCGTGCAGCTCGCCGAGCTGGTCGCCGCCGAGCGCTGACCCCGCGGGCGTCCGTGCCGGACCATCCGGCACGGACGCCCCCGCAGCGGGTATGCACCCGCGTCGCCGGCCGCCCCGCGCCGGCAGGGCGGGGGTGCCGATGACGGCCGAAGGAGACACCGGTGACGCCGGGATCCTCCCGGACACCGGCCGGGCGATCGGGTTCAGCGACGCGGTCTTCGCCATCGTCATCACGCTGCTGGTGCTGGACCTGCGGGTGCCCGAGACGGCGCCGGGCGGGATGCTGCGCGCGCTGCTCGACCAGTGGCCGGTCTACCTCGCCTACGTCACGTCCTACCTGTACGTGGCGGTCAACTGGCTGAACCACAAGGGGACGTTCCACCGGGTCCGCTGCGCCGACCGGGGACTGCACTGGGCGAACCTCGGCGTGCTGTTCAGCGTGGCGCTGCTGCCGTTCGTCACCGCGCTCGTCTCCCGGGCCGTGGAGGAGGGCGACGTCTTCGACGAGCGGGTCGCGGTGTCCGCGTACGCGCTGGTCGGCGTGATCCTGTCGATCACCTGGTTGTGGCTCTACCACTACCTGAGCCGACACCGGGAGCTGCTGGAGCCGCACGTCCCCGCCCGGTTCTTCGAGGCCGAACGCGTCCGGGCGCTGCTCGGCGTCCTCGCGTACGCGATCGCCGGTCTGGTGGGCGTGCTGCTGAGCGTGCCGGCGGCGCTGGTGGTGCTCCTGCTGCTGCCGCTCTTCTACGGGTTGTCCAGCAACGGCTTCTACGACCTGCGCCGGCGCCTGCGTCACCGGCGGTGACGCCCGCGTTACCCCGCCTGTGGCGGCGGGTAGACGGCGGTGCCGACACCGAGAGGGGAGCACCATGACAACGGTCGGAGAGTTCATGACGACCCGGTTGGTGACGATGGACGGCAACGACACGCTGATCGCCGCGGCGCAGGAGATGCGCGACAGCGCCATCGGCGACGTGGTGGTGACCGACGGCGACAACGTGGTCGGCATCGTGACGGACCGGGACATCACGGTGCGGGGCGTGGCCGAGAACATGGATCCCACCGCCACCCGGCTCAACCAGGTCACCAGCAAGGACGTGGTGACCGTCAGCCAGTACGACGACGCCGTGGCCGCCGCGGACCTGATGCGCACGTACGCGGTCCGTCGCCTCCCGGTGATCGACGACGGCCGGCTGGTCGGCCTGATCTCCATGGGTGACCTGGCGGTGGAGCGGGAACCCCAGTCGGTGCTCGCGGACATCAGCGCCGACGAGCCCAACAACTAGACCTGCCTGCCGCGGTGACGCCGGCTCCCGGTTCGGGGGCCGGCGTCGCGCGTCCGTGCCGTGGCGCCGCGCTCACCCGGTTCGGGCGAGGTTGACCCCGGATCGGGTGGGGACACGAGCCTCGACAGGTAGACCGCGGATCGCGGGAGGAGTCGCCCGGATGGTGGACATGACCACGAGATTCTTCGAGGACCTGGACCGGCGGGGGTTCGAGCCGCTGCTGGTCAAGACATCCGGAACGCTCCGCTTCGACCTGCACGAGGGCCCGCACACCACGCACTGGCTGCTGGAGATCGATCACGGCAACCTGCGGGTCCGGCAGGAGGACGGCGAGGCGGACACGGTGGTCGGCACCGAGCCGCGCCTGTTCGCCGAGCTGGTCGGCGGTGAGGAGAACGCCATCGCGGCGCTGCTGCGCGGCGACATGACAGTCGTCGGCGACCTGCGGCTCGTGTTGCAGGTCGAGCGGGTCTTCCCCGGTCCGCCGGACTCCCGGGGACCGCACCACACGTTCGGCGGGAGGGGTGCCTGATGCCCGGCAGCAACTCCGTCCGGATCCTGGACGGCAACACGTTCGTGGTGTGCGAGGACACCGGCGACATCGAGGCCACACCGAGCGAGCCGACCGGATTGTTCTCGCTCGACACGCGGTACCTGTCGAAATGGGTGCTCACGATCAACGGCGAGCGGCTCAACGCGCTGTCCTACGACGACCTCCAGTACTACGAGGCCCGGTTCTTCCTGGTGCCCGGCATGGCCACGCACTACATCGACGCGAAGCTGTCGGTCATCCGGGAGCGGGCGGTCGGCGGCAGCTTCCGCGAGACGCTGACCATCCTCAACCACGACGAGAAGCCGGTCGACCTGGAGATCCGGATGGACGCCGGATCGGACTTCGCCGACCTGTTCCAGGTCAAGGACGAGATCCTGAACAAGAAGGGCGAACACTACGCCGAGGCCGAGTCGGACCGGCTGCGCCTGGGCTACCGGCGGGGCAACTTCCGGCGCGAGACGCTCGTCTCCGCCAACCAGCCGGCCCGCTACGACCAGCGCGGTTTCGCCTGGAGCATCCGGCTGGAACCCAACGAGCAGTGGGAAGCGGTCATCGACGTGCAGACGTTCGCGATCGGCCCCGGCGGCCGGGACCTGCGGATGGGGCTGCGCGCGCACGGCACCGAGCGGCTCGCGCTCCAGCACGACCTGGAGGAGTGGATCAGCCGGGCACCGAAGCTGAACAGCGAGCACGAGGAACTCGCCGCGACGTACCGGCGGAGCCTCGTCGACCTCGCGGCGCTGCGCTTCTCGCCGCTGTCACTCGGCGGGCAGACGCTCCCCGCGGCCGGCCTGCCCTGGTTCATGACCATGTTCGGCCGGGACAGCATTCTCACCTGCCTCCAGGTGCTGCCGTTCGCGCCGGAGATGTCGAAGACCACGCTGCGGATCCTCGGCGCGCTCCAGGGCACCCGGTTCGACGACTTCCGGGACGAGGATCCGGGCCGGATCCTGCACGAGATGCGGTACGGCGAGACCGCCGCGTTCGAGGAGCAGCCGCACTCGCCGTACTACGGCTCGGTGGACGCGACGCCGCTGTTCGTGGTGCTGCTCGACGAGTACGAGCGGTGGAGCGGCGACGGCGCGCTGGTCAAGGAGCTGGAACGGGAGTGCCGGGCGGCGTTGAAGTGGGTCGACGACTACGCCGACCTGCTCGGCAACGGCTACATCTGGTACGAGCGGCGCAACACCGACACCGGCCTGGAGAACCAGTGCTGGAAGGACTCGTGGGACTCCATCTCGTACGCCGACGGCACGTTGCCGCCGTTCCCCCGGGCCACCTGCGAGGTGCAGGGGTACGCGTACGACGCGAAGATGCGGGCCGCCCGGATGGCCCGGTTGTTCTGGGACGACCCCGCGTACGCCGATCAGCTGGAACGCGAGGCGGCGGAGCTGAAGCGGCGCTTCAACAACGACTGGTGGGTCGCCGACCGAGGCTTCTACGCGCTCGCGCTGGACCCGGACGGGCGTCAGTGCGACGTGCTCAGCTCCAACATGGGCCACCTGCTGTGGAGCGGGATCGTGGACGACGAGCGGGCGGCGAAGGTCGCCGAGCATCTGGTCGGTCCCCGGCTCTGGTCGGGCTGGGGGGTGCGGACGCTGGCCGAGGGCGAGGTCCGCTACAACCCGATCGGCTACCACAACGGCACGATCTGGCCGTTCGACAACTCGTTCGTCGCCTGGGGTCTGCGCCGGTACGGCTTCGCCGAGGAGGCCGCCACGGTGGCCAACGGCATCCTCGACGCGGCCACCTACTTCGACGGCCGGCTGCCGGAGGCGTTCGGCGGCTACCCGCGCGAGCTGACCAAGTTCCCGGTGGAGTACCCGACCGCGTGCAGCCCGCAGGCCTGGTCCACAGGGGCGCCGCTGCTGCTGTTGCGCACCATGCTCGGTCTGGAGCCGCACGAGCAGCACCTGGCTGTCGACCCGCGGCTGCCGGTGGGCATGGGACGGATCGAGGTGCTGGACATCCCGGGTCGCTGGGGCCGGGTGGACGCGTTCGCCCGGGGCCGGCTCGACCTCGACGAGCTGGCCGACTGAGCGGGCCGGCGCCCGGGGCAAGTGCCGGCGTCCGGGCGGCGGGTGCCGGCGCCCGGGCGGCGGGTCAGTGCCCGGGCGGCGGCGCGGTGTGTGCCTCGTTCGGGGGGAGCAGGCAGAACTCGTTGCCCTCCGGGTCGGCCAGCACGGTCCAGCGCGGCAGCTCGCGCACGACTGTCGCGCCCGCCTCCAGCACCGCGGCCCGCTCCTCGGCGTCACCGACCAGGTCGAGGTGGATCCGGCCGGGCTCCGGCAGCACGTCGGCGGGGCTGATCCACAGGTCCGGACGCCGTCCGTGCGGGTCGCGCAGCAGCACCGCCTCGGTCGGCGCGAGCGTGCCCTCGGCGAGCTTCACCCGGTCCGCCTCGACCACCGGCAGCCCGGTGACCGCACTCCAGAACGGTGCGAGCAGGTAGGGGTCGCGGCAGTGGATGACGATCGCGGCGAGGTCGGGCATTCTTCGAACCTAGTCGCCCGCGGCGGCGGGCAGGACGCTGTCCAGGAACGCGGCGGCGGCCGCGCGCAGGTCGGGCCGGGCTAGGTCGAGCGCGTGACCGCCGTGCGTGAGCCAGAGATGCGTCGGGTGCCCGGCGGCGAGCAGCCGGCCGGCCAGCTCGACCGGCTGGGCGGCCGGCACCGCTTCGTCGTCGCGCCCCTGCACCAGCAGCACCGGTACGCCGGAGCCGAGGTGGGTGGCGACAGTCGCGTCGACGGTGGCCGGATCGCCCGCGGTCGGCGGACGGCCCAGCAGGTCCGTCCACGGGTCGTCGCCGGGAGCGCGCCGGCGCCGCTGCTCCGGGTCGAGCGGGTCGACGGGTGCCCAGTACGCGAGCACCCCCGCCACGTCGCCGGGCCGGTCCACCCCGCGCAGGCCGAGTTGAAGCGCCAGCATCCCGCCGGCCGAGTCGCCGCCCACCAGCAGCGGCAGGCCGCCCGCCGCGGCCCGGGCGGCCCGGGCCGCGACGCGGACGTCGTCGAGCTGCGCCGGCCAGCGCGCCTGGTGCGAGAACCGGTACGTGGCCGGGACCACGCGCAGCCCGAGCGACGCGAGCGCCGTCCCGTCCTCCTCGGCGCGGGCCCGCCATCCTCCGCCGTGGATCCAGAGCAGCACCGCGCGTTCGGTCATGTCGCCATCGTCGCCGGGCCCGGGCCGGTGCGCGACCCGGGTCTGCCGAGGGCAGATCGGCCCTACGGTCGCGTAACCTACTCGGGGTAAAGTTTCGACATGTCGGAACTCGTGTACCCCCCTGTGATCACCGCCGCGAAGACGATGTTCCGGCTCCTCGACCTGCGCCTGGACGTGTCCGGCAGCGAGCACGTGCCGCACACCGGCGGCGCCGTGCTCGCGTCCAACCACGTGAGCTACCTCGACTTCATCTTCTGCGGCTACGGCGCGCACCCGGCCAAGCGGCTGGTCCGGTTCATGGCCAAGGACAGCGTCTTCCGGCACCGCGTCTCCGGTCCGCTGATGCGCGGCATGAAGCACATCCCGGTCAACCGGGCCGCCGGCGCCGGGTCGTACGCCGCCGCTGTCGGCGCGCTGCGCCGGGGCGAGGTGGTCGGCGTCTTCCCGGAGGCGACGATCAGCCGCTCCTTCACCGTCAAGGACCTGAAGAACGGCGCGGCCCGGATGTCACAGGAGGCGGGCGTGCCGCTGCTGCCGGTCGCGCTCTGGGGCACCCAGCGGCTGTGGACCAAGGGCCGCCCGCGCACGCTGACCCGCCGGCACACGCCGATCACCATCATCGTCGGCGAGCCGATGGACCCGTCCGCCTACCCGGACGCCACGGCCATGACCGCCGACCTGCGTACCCGCCTGTCGGCGCTGGTCGACCGGGCCCAGCGGGAGTACCCGGACAAGCCGTCCGGCCCGGACGACGCCTGGTGGCAGCCGGCCCACCTGGGCGGCAGCGCGCCGACCCCGGAGGAGGCGGTCGAGCTGGACCGGTCCGAGCGCCGCACCCGCAGCGCCTCCTGACCGCGCCCGCGCGCCCGGCCGGCCGCTCGTGACGGGGGACCGTCAGCAGGCGGAGCCGGGCTGGCCGTGGGCCGGGAAGCCGGACCACGCCCACGGCGACGCCTCGTCCTCCGGCGGACGGTAGTAGTCGTCGCGGGACAGGAACTCCACCGGCAGCGAGCCCGGCAGCGTCACGGTGCCCAGCGTCGGGCCGGGGGAGGCGGCCGCCCGGACGGCGAGGACGTCCCGTTCCGGCGGGGACAGGTCCACCAGTTCGGCGTTGGCGAGCCGGAAACCGGCCACCGAGCGGCGTACCTGCCGGGCCAGCGCGGCCACCTGACCGACCGGGCCGGTCAGCGCCAGCGCCGGCTGCCGGATGGTGCGCAGCGCGTCGCACACGATGCGCAGCTCGCCGATGCCGTCGCCCACCTCGGCCAGCTCCAGCCGGGACGGCCACTGCCAGCGGATCTGCCCGCTGACCAGGCGGGACAGCCGGACCGGACGCCGGTGCCGGGCGGCCGCCCGGCTGTCCCGCCCGGAGACCACCGACAGGTCCGAGCCGGTGCAGACGTACGCCAGCCGGCGCTCGGTCACGGTGATCGTCGCCGGGGCGGGCAGCGACCAGCAGCGGACGTCCTCGGTCGGGCCGAGCAGGTGACCGGCGACGCGCAGGACGTGCTGACCGAGCAGGCGTTCGCCCGGCTCGGGCACCAGCTCGTAACGCCGGTCGAGCACGGGACGGGTGGGGTCGTCGTCGGCGTCGAACCGATGCGGTCCGACGAAGAAGGGTGTGGCGTCCTCCGGCACGGTACGACCTCCCGATGACGGTTGGCGGTACCGGTGAGCCTGCCCGATTCCTGGGGTGACTGTCATGACACCTGTTAGGGGGTCGGCCGGTCGGCCGAAGCCTGCGACCGGTAGATGCCGATATCTTCCGGTCGGACGAGTCCGTCCTCGATCGCCCGGGCGAGCAGCGCCGCCTTCGTGGCGGCCGGACGGCCCGCTCGGGTGTACTTGATCCGCGCACGGTCGACGTACTGCTTCACCGTGTGCTCACTGATCTGCATCCGGCGCGCCACCGACGCCTTCGACATCGACTGGAACCACAGCAGCAGCGCCTCGCGCTCCTTGTCCGACAGGGACGGACGATCCGGACGGGCGTCACCGACCATCGCCCCGGCCAGCGCCGGCGGCACGTACGGCCGGTCGCTCGCCGCCGCCAGCACGGTGGCCACGCAGTGCTCGCGCCCCTCGTGCTTGGCCAGGAACGCGACCGCCCCGGCGTCGAGCGCGGCGAGCATGGTCTGCGGGTCGCTGTGCTCGGAGTAGACCACCACCCGGCGCCCGGCCGCGCTCAGCTCGGCCAGCTTGTCCAGCACCATCCGGCCGTGCAGGCGCAGGTCGAGCAGCACCACCTCGGCGTCCGGCGCGGCCCGCAGCACCTCGTCCGGGTCGTCGCCGGTGGCCAGCACCCGCAACCGGGGCTCGCGGGCCAGCCAGGCGCGCACCCCGTCGATCACCACCGGATGGTCGTCCACGATTGCCACCCCGATCGGGGTTCCGGCGTTCACGTCCGCCGCCAGCGGGTCTGCGTCCATCTGATCTCCCCGTCCCGCTCGTGCAGGTGTTCCACCGGCCCGTCCCCGCCGGTCGCCGGCTCGTCCGGGCCGTCGTGATCCGGTGTCACCAGGCTGACCACCACCTCGTCCTGGCCTGCTACCACTGTGAGCCGGGCCCAACCCTCGGCGGCGGCGAGCGCCGCGGTGAGCGGGTCGGCCAGCCCGCGCCGGATCTCCACCGGCAACTCCGGCGGCGTGCCGACCGACACCAGGTCGATCGGCAGTCCGTTGCGTTCGGCCAGGTCGGCCGCCGCGCGCAGTTCGTGCAGCAGCGCGTCCGGCACGTCGTCCGACTCGGCGATGAGCCGGCGCAGCCGGGCCGCCGCCAGCACCGCGCGCCGCCGTACCGCCGGGTCGGCCGGGTCGGCGTCGCCCGCCGCCAGCTCGGCCAGCACCTCCTCGGCGGTGCCGCTGACCAGCGCCAGCCGTGCCTGCCGTTCGGTGCGGGCCCGCTCGGCCGCCTCCTGCTCCGCCGCCACGGCGAGCGTCGCCGCGGCGGTGGCCGCCCGGTTCCGGGCCTGCGCGGTGAGCGCGGCCGCGCCGACGAAGACCGCCACCGGCAGGGTGGAGGTGCCGTAGACGTACATCGCGGCCCGGCTCAGGTCGGCCGGCGCGGTCGCCCCGTACAGCATCACCGCCGCCAGCGCGATCGTGCCGTGCGCGGCGAGCATGACCAGCAGCCGGCGCACCGGCCGCTGCCAGAGCACCAGCAGGAAGAACCAGGCCAGGCCGCCCCACACCCAGTTGGCGGTGCTGAACAGGAACCGGTCGCCGGCCCCGGCGACCACCGCCGCGTCGACCACCAGCAGCACCGCGGCCAGCGGCCCGGCCGCCGGCAGCCCGCCGCGCAGCAGCCGTACGCCGGCCCCGACCCCGACCAGCGCGGTCACCAGCCAGCCCGTCGCCACCACGGCCGGGAAGGCCATCCCCGGCCCGGCCCGCAACACGGCCGGCAGCGCCACCGCCAGGTGCCAGGCCGCCGCGATGACGATCACGGCGATCCGCGCGCCGCCGTCGGACGCGTCGGCCACCGCGTGCGCCTCCGGCGGGGTCGTGGCCGCCGCGGAGCGCGTCGCCGTCCGCGGCCGGGGCAGCGGGCGCAGCGCGGAGCCGGCCGTCACGGCCGTACCCGACTCACTCGCCATCGGACCACTCCAGCCGAATCCGGGTGCCGGTGCCAGGGGCGGAAGTCACCACCGCCTGACCGCCCACAGTGCTCATCCTCCCGTGGATCGACTCGCGCAGCCCGTACCGGTGGGCCGGGACCGTGGACGGGTCGAAACCGGGACCGTCGTCGACCACCTCGACCACGACGGTGCCGCCCTCGCGGGCCAGGCGCAGCGACGTGGCCGCGCCCGGCGCGTGGCGTGCCACGTTCGCCAGCGCGGCGGCGGCGCTGTCGGCGAGCGCCGTGGCGACCTCCGCCGGCAGCCGGCACGGCGCGAGCGTCGCGGTCACCGCGAGCCCGGGCGTCCCGGCCAGCACCTCGCGCAGCCGTTCGTCCAGGTCGGTCTCGCCGGGCGCGGTCGCGGTCCGCGCGCCCGCCAGGGCGGTGAGGGTACGCAGATCGTCCGCGCACCGCTCGCGCAACGTCGCCGAGTCGGGTACGGCGCCGAGGCCGACCATGGTGAGCGTGCCCAGGACGGTGTCGTGCAGGTCGCGGTTCTGCCGCCGTTCGTCCTCGCGGGCGGCGCGTGCCACCACCGCCTCGTGGGACAGCCGCTGGTAGTCGGCGAACGCGGCGTCGGCGCGGGCGATCCGGCGGCGCATCACCGCTGTCATCACCGCCGCGCTGCCGGTCTGCACCAGCAGCGTCCCGGCGTGCGCCCGCGCCTCGACCGGGTTGCCGGCCAGCGTGGTGCCGGTGACGTACGCGGCGGTGACCAGCAGGCCGGCCGGCACGGACCAGCGGGCCGGGGCGGTGGCCTGCGCGTTGATGACTGTCGAGCTGGCCAGCACCGCGACCCAGCTGGCCTCGCCCGGCAGCACCTCCGGCGCGACGAGCCACGGGACGGCGAGCGCGGCGGCGGTGGTCAGCGCCACGTCCCCGGCGATCAGCGCGCCGCCGATGCCGTGCCGGAACGCGCGGAACGCGTACCAGACCGACCAGGCGGTCAGCACGACTACCGCGGGGACCAGCAGCGCCACCCGCACCGGTGGCGTACGCACCGACAGCGCGACCACCGCGCCGACCAGGCCGCAGGTGAGCCGCAGCAGCGCCGGCAGGGTGGTGAAGATCCGGCTGAACGCGTCACCCGCCGGACGTGCCAGCGGGGCCCGTGACAGGGGCATGGCGGCAGCGACCGGCATCGGGGGGATGTCCTTCCGGCAGCGACCCGGCCGGGTCCGCGCGGCATAGATTGACGCTGGAGAATAACATGGTTTGTCGCAACTGGTCACCCTTGGTGCTTGACGAGTTTCGCTCCGGCGTAAAGCAGACCGCACTCCGGCCCGGCGGTCAGCGGCGCGCGGCGGCGAGCAGGTGGGCGCTGGCGCCGAGGATCGCCGCGTCCCGCTCGAACGTCTCGGCGCAGGCCAGCGCGTCGGCGAACAACCGCTCGTGCGACCCGGTGCCGAGCGCGTTCAGCAGCGGCCACAGCGGACCCTCCACCCCGTACACCTGGGGGTCGGGCAGCCCGGCCGCGACGAAGTCGGCGGCCAGTTCCTCCGGCCGGTGGAAGAACGCGGTGGTGAAGCCCGTGCGGGGATCGTTCACGCCGGTCTCGTACTCGGCGCGCAGCAACCGACGGTTGTGCTCGTCGACGCGGCCCTGCGCGCTCAGGTCGATCAGCGCGGCGTGGCGGCTGATCGCCGCCGCCACGACCGTCCCGCCCGGCCGGGTCACCCGCGCCGCCTCGCGCAGCGCCGCCACCCGGTCGGCCTGCCGCGGCAGGTGGTAGAGCGGGCCGAGCAGCAGCGTCGCGTCCGCCGCCGCGTCGGGCGACGGCAACGCGCGGGCGTCCCCCACCGACGCGGTCACCAGCGGGTACGCGGACCGCGCGGCCGCCACGTGCGCGGGCACCAGGTCGACCAGGTGCACCCGGTAACCGGCCGCGGCGAGCGGACCCGCGTAGGCACCGGGACCGCCGCCGACGTCCAGCACGTCCGCGGGTGCGGCGGGCAGCAGCCGGGCGAGCAGATCGCGGGTACGCCGTGCCTCCAGCCGGCCCTGCGGTGACCCTTCCAGCCGGTCGGCCTCGGCGTAGACCTCGGTGTAGTAGCGACTGATGTCCGGTTCGGCCGGGCGGTGTGCGGGCATCGATCGATGGTCGCCGAGAAGCGGAGCCGCGGCATCCGGTTTACGGTTGCCGGTGTTTCCTACCCTGCGGGGTATGGCATACCAGCCGGCCATGGTGCCGCCGAAGAAGTCCAAGCGAACCTTGTTCATCGTGCTCGGCGTGGTGCTGGCGATCTGTTGCTCCGGCGGTGTGCTCGCCGGCTTCTTCCTCTTCCGGGCCGTGCAGGAAGCCACCGGCCCGGCCCGGTCCACAGCGGAGACCTATGCCGAGGCGATCGTCGACCGCGACTATCCCGCCGCGTACCGGCAGTTCTGCTCCTCGGTGCGCGACCGGGTCAGCGAGGCGGACTTCACCCGGCAGCAGTCCTCCCAGCCGGAGTTCACCGGCTACGAGATCACCGGGCTGAACGTGTCGAACAACAACGGGCGGGTGAGCGGGTCGACGACCATCCGCTTCACGCCTTCGGTCGGCACGAACGTGACCCAGTCGTTCCCGATGGTCAAGGAAGACGGCGAGTGGCGGATCTGCGAGTGAGCCGGTCGCGTGCCGCCGCGTGACACCTGATCCACTTGTCGCATGGCCTCATCTCCCGCCACACCGCTCCCGCCGGCCGTCGAGGACCGGCTCGCCCGCGAGCGCAACGTCTGGCTCTGCACGCTGCGCCGTGACGGCTCCCCGCACGTCACGCCGGTGTGGTTCGTCTACGCGGACGGCGTCTGGTGGATCGGCTGCGAGGGGCGCAGCGTCAAGGCCCGCAACGTGACGGCCGACCCCCGCGTCTCGCTCGCCCTGGAGGACGGTGTCCACCCGGTCGTAGCGGAGGGCGAGGCCCGCGTACACCGCACCGGCTTCCCGCCCGAGGTCGTCGCGGCGTTCGCGGAGAAGTACGGGGGATGGGACATCCGGCAGCCGGTCACGCCGGACGGTGAGCGGGTGCTGCTGGAGGTGCCCGTCCGGCGGTGGCTGCTCGCCGGAACGGCACGCTAGTCCCCGGAGAACCTTCAGGAGGAGATCTCGTTCGGGGCACCCGCCTCGTCGTCCGGCGGCGCACGCGATCACGCCCGAGACCACCGACGAAACCGGCGGGTCACCGCGGTCGGGATTCCTGTGCCACTCTCTGCGCCATGCGTCTGTCGCCGAGCCTGGGAGCCGCCGCGGTCGTGGCCGGCCTGCTGTCGGTCGGGGCGGCGCTGCTCGCCATGCCGGACGCGTCGCTGCTGTGGGCAGCGGTCACCCTGGCGGCCCTGTGCGGCCACGCGCTCACCACCTCCGGTACGCCCCGGGTGCGGCGGGGCGTCGCGGCCGGTGCCGGGGTGTTCGCCCTGGTGGCGGCGAACCTGCTCCGGCATCGGGGATGGGGGACGGACGCGGGCGACCTGGCCCGGGGCCAGGCGGCGGCGAGGGCGTACCTGCTGGAGCACTGGCAGGACGGCATGGACCGGCAGCGGCTCATCGCGTGGGGCCTCGTTCTCGGCGTACTCCTGCTCGCGGTCGCCGTGTCGGCGCTGCCGGCACGCGGCGGGCGGCTGGGTGTGGTGACGACGGTCCTGGCGGTGGCAGTGCTCGTCTGGTGCGTGGCGAGCGTGGCGCTGGCGCCCGGCGAACCGCCGCTGCTCGACCTGTTCGCCGCCGTGTGGCCGGGGTTGCTCGCCGTGCTCGTCACCGCCGGGTTGCTCGCGTCGTCCGGGTGGCGGAGCGACCGGCACGGGCTCCTCCCGACCGGGATGATCCTGCTGGCGCTGGTCGCCGTGAGGGCCTGCTCGGCTCTCGCCTCCGCGTGGGCGACCTGGTGGACCCTGGTCGAGCCCGCCGAGGACGCCTTCCTGCAACCGGGGCTCATGATCAGCGTGGGTGCTCCGGCGGCCAGTGCCATCGAGGTCTCCTCGGCCGTGGAGATGGCTGTCGCTCTGGGCGGCGTGGGGCTGGCCGTCGCCGGCGCACTGCGTGCCCACCGCGAGACCGAGGGCCGCTGAGACCTGCGGCGTCCGGCGGGCCGCGCCTACGGGTGGGTGTCGGTGATCGCGATGACCTCGTCGAGGCGGTCCAGCGCGGCCCGCAGCTCGTCGACCCTGGCCTGGATGCGCTCGCGCTCGGCGCGCAGCATGGCCCGCTGCGCCGGGTCGGTGTGCCCGGAGTCCCAGCACGGCAGGAGTTCCGCGATCCGGCTGCTGGTCAGGCCCGCCGCGTACATCTGCTGGATGAAGCGGACCAGCGTGACCGTGTCCGGCCGGTAGAGGCGCTGGCCGGACGGGCTGCGCCTGGGGAAGAGAAGACCCTGTTCCTCGTAGTAGCGCACCGCGCGCACCGAGACACCGGCGCCGCGAGCCACCTCCCCGATGCGGATCAGCGGCTCGGGCAACGGTGACTCCTCTCACCCCGGTCTCGGCGATCAACACTTGCCTCTGACGTCAACGTCAGGTCTTAGCGTACCGGGCATGGACATCACCAACTCGGTAGCCCTCGTCACCGGCGCCAACCGCGGCCTGGGCCGCGCCTTCGCCCAGCGCCTGCTCGAACGCGGCGCCCGCAAGGTCTACGCGACCGCGCGCCGGCCGGAAACCGTCGACCTGCCAGGGGTCGAGGTGCTGGCGCTCGACATCACCAGTCCCGCATCGGTGCGTGCCGTCGCCGCTGCCGCCCCGGACGTCACGCTGCTCGTCAACAACGCCGGGATCCAGACCGGCACCGACCTGGTGGCCGGTTCGCTGGACGCGGTGCGGCACGAGGTGGAGACGAACGTGCTCGGCCACCTGGAGATGATCCGGGCGTTCGCGCCGGCGCTCGGCCGCAACGGCGGGGGCGCGATCGTCAACGTGCTCTCCGCCATGTCGTGGTTCGGAACCCGAGGCGCCGGCGCGTACCACCTGACCAAGGCCGCCGCGTGGGCGATGACGAACGGCGTACGCCTGGAACTCGCCGACCAGGGCACGCTCGTGACGGCGGTGCACCTCGGCCTGGCCGACACCGACATGTCCGCCGGGTGGCCCGTCACCAAGATCGCGCCGTCCGACCTGGCCGACGCGGCGCTCGACGGCGTCGAGGCCGGTGCCGCCGAAGTCCTCGCCGACCAGTGGAGCCGCGACGTCAAGTCCCGGCTGACGCTGACGCCGGAGGAGTTCAACGCCGCGATGGACCGGGCCTTGGCGGCGCTGACGGCGGCCTGAGCGAGGTTCAACCCGCCCTGTTCGGTGGGCGCCTGATGTGCCTCGTGTTCTGGCCCCAGCCGGGTCGTAGCCTCGGTCGGAATAAGGTGCCAGCCGCTACGGTGGCCGACGTGAGCGACGACGTGCCTGTAGTCGAGGTGGTGCCCTACGACCCGGCCTGGCCCGAGCGATTCAGGATCGAAGAACGGCTGTTGTCGGAGGCGCTTCCCGCGGCGCTGAGCGTCGAGCATTTCGGCTCCACCAGCGTCCCCGGCCTGGCTGCCAAACCCGTCATCGACATCCTGGTGGTGGTGCCTGAGGTAGGTGCGGTGGTCGCCGACGTCCGGCCACTTGAGCAGCTCGGGTACGCCTACCGTCCGTTGGCCTTCCCGGACGACGATGAGCACTTGTTCTTCGCGAAGGACACGGCCGGAAAGCGAAGCCACCACCTGCACGTTTTCGGAGTCACGTCGCCGGTGCCGGAGGCGAACCGAGTCTTTCGCGCCTACCTCGCGGCCACCCCGGACGCTGCCCGTCGCTACGAGGCGGCAAAGAGGCGTGCAGCCGCGCTGCATCCCCACAGTCGGGCCCAGTACGGCGCAGCAAAGGAAAAGGTGTTTGCGCAGTTGTCGGCCGAGGCCCGGCTGTGGAGCCGATCCGCAGGTCGCCAGTCGGCAGAGGGCTAGATCTGGACGGGGTGCGCCTGCACGGCCCGCGGTGGACGGTCGCCCCGTCCGTCGCCGTCGAGGAGCGATGGCGCTCGCGTACCGGTCGCGGCTGTACTCTCCCGGTCGTGACCGCCTTCGACGCGGAAGCCGATCTCAGCGGGGACCGGGCTTTCCGCCTCATGAGCAATACGCCGGTGACTCTGTTCTGGCGTTCGCCGATCCTCGATCGGACGACCGGATGGCTACGCGATCACGGCTACCAGGTCACCCACCTGGACGCCTCCGGCTGGACGACCGAGGAGGCCATGCACCGGGACACGGCCGCCGTGCTCGGGTTCCCCGGCTACTACGGGCACAACCTCGACGCCCTCAACGACTGCATGCGCGACGTGGTGAGCCAGGAGTACGGGTGGACGCCCCAGGCGGCCGGCCTCGTCCTCGTGTTCACCGGCTACGACACGTTCGCCACGCACTGCCCGCTGTCCGCCCAGATCGTGCTGGACACGATGGCGCGCCACTCCCGAAGCGCAAGCCTGATCGGCCGCCGTCTCATGTGTCTCGTGCAGAGCAACGATCCGCAGATCCGGTTCCAGCCGGTCGGCGCGGTCCCCGCGCTCTGGAACGACGCGGAGTGGGCGGACGCCAACCGCCGACCGGCCTGACCGGGAAGCTTCCTTTCGACCGTCGGCGGCGGAGCGGCCTGCGAGAAGCGGTCGCCGTCAACCGGCGAGGTGACCGGTGGCCCGCAGCAGCGCCCGGGAGAAGCGGTTGAGATCGGCACCGGCTAGCTGCGGCGGGGTGAACCAGTCCAGCTCGCTGATCTCGTCGTGGTCGGGGACCGGCTCTCCGTAGGCGATGGTCGCCTGGTAGACCGCCGTGACGTAGGCGACGCGGTCGCCGTTCGGGTAGGTCACCTCGTAGTCGGGGCCGCCGAGCACGTCCAGCAGCCGCGGCCGGCTGATTCGGACGCCGATCTCCTCGCGGATCTCACGCACGGCCGCCTGGGCCGGCGACTCTCCGATGTCGACCGCGCCGCCGGGTACCGCCCACCCGTTCCCGTCCTCGGCATGACGTACCAGCAGGACCCGTGCGCGGTCGTCGACGACGACGACCGACACCGACGGCATCTGGATCAACTCGTGGCCGATCACCGCCCGCAGCCGGGCCACGTACGACGAGACGGCCATCAGAGCACGGTAGTCGCTGAGGGGACGCTCGTCATGGACCGGCGTCAGCGCCGGCGGATTCCTCTGCCGTGCGGACGGGTTCGAACACCCCGTTCTCGTTCACCCGCCAGCGCGAGTGGGCACCGCCTGGTTGTTCGAGCACGCGTCGCACCTGGCCGGCGTCGTCCAGCCGAAAGGAGCTGGGCTTGTGGAAACAGAGGATCCCGTCGAGATTCGTCGGGCGCAGTCCGAGCCTGGTCAGCAGGTGTTCCGCTGCATCGCACGTGTCCGCGGTCGGTACGACGTACGCCCGTCCGCGGTCGTTCTCGCAACAGCTACGCGTGTCGCAGACAGCCCAGAGGCTGGCCATGAGTCCGGCAAGGCCCGCATCGACACATGCCTCCCTGCCGTGCGCCCGGACGTGAATCTGGCGGTGCTTGGCGGCGATGAGGCCGCCGTTCGTCTTCTGGCACGTCGGGCACAACGGGTATGGCCCAAGCACGACCGGCAACAGTACCTCCAGAGCCCGGGAGGTGGAGAGTCGAGTCCCACACTTCTAATGTGGAGCGTAGTGGCCTGCGCCAAGCGCCCACTTGCCCGACATCACTTCTCGGCGCGGCTGGGCGCTTACAGTGGCCTCGGGGTCTGTGTCGATGGCTGTACGTTTGATCAATGGCGTCGGCTGAGAGAGGAAGCACCGGGCGCTTCCGAGATCCGAGGTACTGGCTGGGCGGCTTGGCTGCTGGCGAGGTTCTCGTCCGCTGCCCACGCTGTGCAGAACGTGCCTCGGTCCTTCCGTGTCCCGAGGAAGCCGACGGTACTCGGCACGACGTCTGGCTGCGTCGTCGGCTCAGTTGTCTCGGGTGCGCGTACACGGCCCTCTGGGAGGCCCCTCGACTCGCAAACAACGCGCGCGCGTTCCCTGAGTTCTCGGGCCCGAACGACCCGTACTTCGGCCAACCACTCTGGCTCTCGATCGAGTGCCGTGGGCGAGTGCTCTGGGCGTACAACGCCGAACACCTGGACCTGCTGGAGGCGTACGTGTCCGCTCAGCTGCGGGAACGCGGCCAGTACATGGGAAGCCAGACCCTGGTCGAACGCCTGCCGGCGTGGGTCAAGGAGGGCAGGCACCGGGCCGAGGTGCGGGGTGCGATAGGGCAGCTTCGGGCGTTCCTTGCCTGATCGGCGGCTGGCCCGCCGACGTTGCAACAGCGATGGTGCGGCGCGCTGCGAACCCACGGTCACTGGCCCACGGATGGCTCATGAGGGCCGTCGGCGGGGCTCCTTTACGTCGAGGGCCTGAGTTCCCCCCGCTTTGATGGAGCGGTGGTTACCTGCTGCCGGCTGGCGCAGGGGTGGCGATTGGTGGCTCGGCTGGCTCGGTCTGGCGGCTGTGCCAGGCGGTCTCGTACTCGTTCGGGCTGAGG
>NZ_LEKG01000040.1:0-43687 GCF_001029515.1 Micromonospora sp. RV43
GTCGTGGACCTCACCACCGTCGACCCCACCGTCCGCACCGACATCCGGTACGCGGGCCCGCACAACTTCGTCGGCCGCCCGATCGACGGGTACGCCGAGCCGCGCTGCCTGCTCACCCGGCCGGCCGCGCAGGCGCTGCACCGGGTGCAGACCGCCGCGCTCGCCGGTGGGCACAGCCTCAAGGTGTACGACTGCTACCGCCCACAACGCGCCGCTGACGACTTCGTCGCCTGGGCGAAACTCCCCGGCGAGCAGCGGATGAAGGGGGAGTTCTATCCCGGCGTAGCCAAGGACCGGCTGTTCGCCGACGGCTACATCGGCGCGCCCACCGCGCACAGCCGGGGCAGCACGGTCGACCTGACACTGGTCCCGGTCTCCGGGCCGCCGCAGGCCGCGTACACGCCCGGCCAGCCGCTCGTGCCCTGCACCGACCCGGCCGGGCGCCGCTTCGCCGACGACTCGATCGACATGGGCACCGGGTTCGACTGCTTCGACCCGCGCGCCCACACCGCCGACGCGCGGATCAGCGACACCGCCCGGAACAACCGGGACCTGCTGCGCCGGCTGATGTCCGCGCAGGGATTCGAGAACTATCCGCTGGAGTGGTGGCACTACCGGTACGTCGACGAGCCGTACCCGGACACCTGGTTCGACTTCCCGGTGGCCGGTTCGTCACTGCGGTGACGCGGTCGTTCCACCATGATCGATTGCGGCTAGGCTCGACGCTCATGGAGACCGAACGGATCGGGCCGCCGCTGCTCGCGGACGAGCGGGAGTCGTTGCGCGCCTTCCTCGACTTCCACCGGGCCACGCTGGCCCTCAAGTGCGAGGGGCTGACCGACGAGCAGTTGCGCCGGCAGGCGTCGCCGCCGTCCACGCTGTCCCTGCTCGGCCTGGTCCGGCACATGGCCGAGGTGGAGCGCACCTGGTTCCGCCGGGTCATCGCCGCCGAGGACGTACCGCTGGTGTGGTCGGACAGCGGCGACTTCCAGCAGGCGTACGACGCCCGCGACGCCGACGCGGCGGAGGCGTTCGAAGCGTGGCAGCGGGAGATCGAGCACGCCCGGCGCATCGAGCGGGAGGCCGAGTCGCTCGACGTGACAGGCCACCAGGCACGCTGGGGCGAGGACGTCTCGCTGCGCCTGGTCATGCTGCACATGCTGCACGAGTACGCCCGCCACAACGGGCACGCCGACCTGATCCGCGAGGCGATCGACGGCACCGTGGGCGTCTGAGCCCGCTCAGCGCCCGCGCACCGGTCAGCGCGTGCGCAGCGGCAGCCAGGCCAGCACGTCGGAGATCCGCGCGTCCCAGTACGCCCAGTCGTGGTCACCCGGGCCGAAGTCGACGGTGACCGGCACGTCGCGCTTCCGGGCCACGTCGAGGAACCGCAGGCTGTCCTCGTACAGGAAGTCCTCGGTGCCGCAGGCGACGTAGAGCGCGGGCCGGTCGTCGCCGGAGCGCTCCAGCAGCCCCACCGTGTCGTCGTCGGCGGGCACCGGGCCGTCACCCCAGACGGTGCGCCACACCGCCGGGTCGACCGGACGGGTCGCATGGTGGCGGCGGCGCGTCACGTCCAGCGCGCCGGACAGGCTGGCCGCCGCCGCGAACCGCTCCGGGTGGCGCAGCGCCCACTTCATCGCCCCGTAGCCGCCCATCGACAGGCCCGCGACGAATGTGTCCTCCCGCCGCGTGGACAGCCGGAAGAACGACCGGCACACCTCGGGCAGCTCCTCGCTGAGGAACGTCCAGTACCGGTTGCCGTGCGCCTCGTCGCAGTAGAAGCTCCGCTGCACCTGCGGCATCACCACGGCCAGCCCGAGCGGCGCCACGTACCGCTCGATCGAGGTGCGCCGGGTCCACACCGTGTCGTCGTCGGTCAGGCCGTGCAACAGGTAGAGCACCGGCGGGTCGCCGTCGGCGGCGGCGCCCGGCACGCCGACCCCGGCCGCGCCGCGATCGGGCAGCAGCACCGTCATCGACGTGCCCATGCCCAACGCCTCGGAGAAGAAGTCACACCGGATCAGCGCCATGAGGCGGCAGCGTACCTCGGAGGGGTTCGATGAGGGCGTTCCTATTGCCCCGGGACCGTCGCACGGGAAAAGATGGCCGTGCGTGCCGGAAACACACTCGTAACCTGCGCGCTGCTGGTCTCTGTCACGAGGAAGTGGGAGTCAGTCATGAGCGACGTGTCGGCCGCACTGGGTGTGCGCCTCTACCCGGACCTGGTCGAGCCCGGCGGTCTCGCCCCCGCGCTCGTGGCGACCGCCGCCGCGCAGCAGCTCGACGTGGGCGAGGTGACCGCGCCCGAGCAGGGGCGCAGCCGGTTCACCTGTGCCGAGATGACCTCCGCCCGGGGCGTGGTCTGCGTCAGCCTCGGCTCCCAGGCCCGCTACTTCATGATCGACCTGCGGGTGGACGGCGACGTCCAGGCCCGGGGCGACGCCACCGATCTGCTCCAGGTCGCGCAGGTGGCGGCCGCATGGCGGGCCGGCATCACGCTCGCCGAGCTGACCGCGCGCTACCCGTTCATGGAGGAGATGCGGCGCCACCCGGTGGCGCACGCCGGCTGAGACCGGGCACCCCAGCCCTGCCCGATCCAGGTCGACCGCCGCTCCCGGACGCGTCGTGTCGATCTAGGGTGATGCGATGACCGCCAGGCGCGTGACGACAGTACTGTTCGACTTCGCCTGGACTCTGTTCGCCAGAGACTCGGAGCGTTGGGTGGGCAACGCGGCGGCATCGATCGACCGGGCATTGGCTGCTGGCGAGGCGCACCGTATTGCTGGCGACTTCGCGGAACTGTTGCGGGAGACGGCCACGGATCCGGCCCACATCGCCCGAGATCTGGATCCGCGAGTCTGGGATCGGGCGATCCTCACCGTGCTGGAACAGATTCCTGGGGTTGACCAGGCGCTGGCATCGGTCATGCACGAAACACACGCCGAAGCAATCGAGCCGTACGCCGACACCGTCGCCACGCTGTCCGCATTGCGTGACAGCGGTGTTCGCATCGGCGTCGTCAGCAACGTCGGCTGGGACATCCGCAAGTGCTTCGCGCGGCACGGACTCGACGGCTATGTCGATGCGTTCGTACTGTCCTACGAGGTCGGCTTCGTCAAACCGGACCCTCGGATCTGGGGCGCCGCCCTCGCAGCCCTCCATACGGCACCGGGCCAGACCCTGATGGTCGGTGATCATCCCGCTGGCGACGGCGGATCGGTTTCCGCCGGCATACCAGCGCTGATCCTGCCAATGGTGGATTCGCCCGCGCAGAAACGCGGATTCGAATACGTGCTCAGGCTTGCCCAAGTTCCGTCCTGACGGGTCTGCCGCTGGCACTCACGTGAAGCCCCTCGTGAAGTTGATCTCTCGGCAGAGACCTCCTTCATACGAGGGCTTCACTCGCAAATTCACGTTGCCGCCGGTGCGCGGCGGCCGTACCGTGAGCGGCAACGTTCTGGTCCACCAGGGGAGTCCACCGTGTCGCAGCAGAACCGCACCCGCGCCGAGCGGCAAGCGCCGCGCGCCGGTGTCCTGCTGCCCGAATCGGGCACGGGCCGGCGACGGCAGTGGCAACCAGGGTGGTGGCGCGTCTAGCGCCGGCGCGACGATCCGCGCGAACCGCCCGCCCCAGACCGGAGCCGGGCGGTTCTCCGTGTCCGGGGTGAATCCGCCGACGGCGTCACGCCGCCGGAGGGCCGTTGGAGCAATTGGCAGCTCACCCGGTTCTCACCCGGGAGGCTACGGGTTCGAGTCCCGTACGGCCTACGCCAGACGGACATGAGCAAGGAGACGACGATGGGTTTCACCCCGCTGGCCGGTACTCGGGCACCGGTCCGGGTCTGGACCGACCCGTACGCGATCGAGGCGCAGGCGGCCCGGCAGCTGCGCAACATCGGCGCGCTGCCGTGGGTGCAGGGCGTCGCGGTGATGCCGGACGTGCACTTCGGCAAGGGCGCCACTGTCGGCTCGGTGATCGCGATGCGGCAGGCCGTGTCGCCGGCCGCGGTCGGCGTGGACATCGGCTGCGGCATGTCGGCGGTGCGGACCTCGCTGACCGCCGCCGACCTGCCCGACGACCTCGCGCCGCTGCGGTCGGCGATCGAGGCGGCGATCCCGGTCGGCTTCGCGATGCGTGACGACGCCGTCGATCCGCGCCGGGTCCGGGGGCTGGAGCAGGCGGGCTGGGACGAGTTCTGGCGGCGGTTCGGGACGCTGGACCGGAAGGTGGCGCAGCTCCAGACGCGGGCGCAGCGGCAGCTCGGGACGCTCGGCGGCGGCAACCACTTCATCGAGGTCTGCCTGGAGCAGGGCGGCGCGGACGACGGCCGGGTCTGGCTGATGCTGCACTCCGGTTCCCGCAACATCGGCAAGGAGCTGGCCGAGCGGCACATGGCGGTGGCGCGCGGCCTGCCGCACAACACCGACCTGCCGGACCGGGACCTCGCGGTGTTCCTCGCCGGCACGCCCGAGATGGAGGCGTACCGGCGGGACCTGTGGTGGGCGCAGGAGTACGCCCGGCGTAACCGGGCGGTCATGCTCGCCCTGCTCTGCCAGGTGGTCCGGGAGGCGTTCCCGCACGCCTGCTACGACGAGCCGATCTCCTGCCACCACAACTACGTGGCGGAGGAGAGCTACGACGGGGTGGACGTGCTGGTGACCCGCAAGGGCGCGATCCGGGCCGGCCGGGGTGACCTGGGCATCATCCCGGGCTCGATGGGCACCGGCTCGTACATCGTGCGCGGGAAGGGGAACCTCGACGCGTACTGCTCGGCGTCGCACGGCGCCGGGCGGCGGATGTCGCGGGGGCAGGCGAAGCGGACGTACAGCACCGCGGACCTGGCCGCGCAGACCGCCGGGGTGGAGTGCCGCAAGGACGCCGGTGTGGTCGACGAGATCCCCGGCGCGTACAAGGACATCACCGAGGTGATGGCCCAGCAGGAGGACCTGGTCGAGGTGGTCGCCCACCTCAAGCAGGTCGTCTGCGTGAAGGGTTGACCGGTGGGGCCGGCGTCGAGGGGGCGCCGGCCCTACCGGGTACGCCGGGCGACGCGTACGCCGATGGCGACCGCGCCGATGACGAGCAGTGCGGACAGGAACTGGAGGCCGGGGGAGTCGTCGGCCTCGCCGTACACGAAGCCGGTGACGCCGAGCACGACGGCGAGCAGGGCGACGACGACGGCCAGGTGTCTCATCGCTCCTCCTCGTCGGCGACCCATTCGAGCAGGTCGCCGGGCTGGCAGTCGAGCACCCGGCACATGGCCTCCAGGGTGCTGAAACGGACGGCCTTGGCGCGGCCGTTCTTGAGCACGGCGACGTTGGCCGGGGTGAGCCCGACGCGTTCGGCGAACTCGCCGACGCTCATCTTGCGCTTGGCCAGTTCGACGTCGATGCGCACGACGATCGGCATCAGATCACCGCTTCCATGTCGGTGCGCAGCGTGGTGGCCTGGCGCAGCAGCGCGCGCAGGACGACCATCAGCAGCCCCAGCACGCTGACGCCGGTGACCAGCAGGAACAGCAGCAGCGGCAACCCCGGGTCGTCGGCGTTGAAGCCGACGTAGAGGAACACACCGACGAGCACCACCCAGGCGGCGGCGACCGCCCAGACGATCCCGTCGACCCAGCCCAGGGACGCCTCGGTGAAGATGCGGTCGTTCTTGACCAGGGTGAGCAGGTGCCAGGTGCAGACGATCACCACCTGCACGCACAGCACCCAGAAGATCGTCACCGCGGTGGCGGGCCATCGCAGGTACGCCATGTCCGGGTTCTCGCGCGCCATGTGCGCGAACTGCCCGGGCAGCGACATGGTCTGGAACAGCACCAGGATCGCGAACAGCAGGACAAGGAAGGCGCGGAGTGGTGTCACCGCGCGTTGCGCCGTCAACATGCATCGACTATCGCGCGGAACCTATCGAAAGTCAATCGGTATCACTCGCGCGACGGCCGACGGCGTACCTGACGTGCACCGCGTGGCGCGAGTGGTGCACGGCGCGGATCTCCAGGTCGACGTCCCGGTCGAAGCCCTCGAAGAGCCTCTTCCCGCGACCGAGGATCACCGGCGCGGTGGACAGGCCCAGCTCGTCGACCACGCCGGCCGCGAGCGCCTGCCGGATCACGTCGGCGCCCCCGCCGATGACCACCGCGCCGTCACCGGCCGTACGCCGGGCCGCCGCCAGCGCCGCGTCGAACCCGTCGACCATGAGGAAACCGGCGTCCGGGTCGGGCTGGTCGGCGGTGCGGTGGGTGAGCACGACCAGGGGCGCCTCGAACGGGTTGCGGCCGCCCCAGGCGCCGGCGCTGTCGTACATGCCCCGGCCGCACAGCGCGGCACCGACGCCCGCCAGCAGCTCGTCGAAGTACGCGCGGTCCTCGCCGGTCATGCCGGTGCCGGGTTCGCGTGGCGTGTCGTACGTCCACGGCCCGCCCATCACCCAGTGGTGCAGCCGCTCGCCGCCGACGCCCAGCCCCTGGCCCGCGTGGTCGTCCGGACCGGTGACGTAGCCGTCCAGGGACACGGTGACGAACGCCCGCACCCGGCCCCGCGCTTCGCTGGTGCTCATGCTTCCTCCCGGAGATCGGAGAACACCGACCCGGGGCAGACCGCCCTCGCGCGGCGGACTCATCGGCGCCGCCGGTCCGACGTCAGCCGTAAACCGGATGTTCCGCCTGGAACGCCAGCCGCCGGTCCGCGCCGGCGGCCAGCTCGGCGAGGACGTCGTCGAGGTCCAGGAACGTCTGCCAGCGCTCCTGGCCGGTGATGGCGGCGAGCCGGTCGACCACGAGCTGCTCCAGGTCGGTGACCCGGCGGCCCTTCCACACCTTGTCGGCGAGGCTGACCAGCAGGTCCTCCAGCTGTACGCCGGGGGAGTGCCAGGCGGCGTGGGTGACGGCGAAACGGGCCCGCTCCTCCGGTACGCCGAAGCGCAACAGCAGCTGGTAGCCCGCCTCCTCGTGCGCCGACCCGGGGCCGGTCAGCTCGCCGGGATGCTCGACCTTGCCGAGGTCGTGCACTGCGGCGCCGAACAGCACCGCCTGCCTGTCGAACGGCACCGCGCCGAACCGGTCGGCGAACGCGGCGGTCAGGTGCCAGGCGACGTCGTGCACCAGCCGCAGGTGCGCGCCGAGGCGCGGCGGGGCGGCGAGGGCGTCCAGCAGCTCGACCGCCACGCCGGGAAGCGGGAGCAGCGGCGGGTCGCCCGGTTCGGTGAGGGCGCGGCGCAGCGCGTCGGAGGTCATCGGGGCGAGCGTACCGGGCCGCCTCGGGCTCACCTCTGGTGATGGACGAGCAGCCGAGCGTGAAGCGGCCACTCGTCCGATTCCGGTGCGTCGATCCACTCGCGAGTGTGGGGGCCACGTCTCACACGGGGGTTGTCGAATGACCGCAATGAATCGTCGTGCCCTGCTGCGTACCGCCGCGCTGACCGGAGTCGCCGCCGCGACCGGGCTGGCCGTCGGGCCCCACGCCGCGTCCGCCGCACCCGCGTCCGCCGCCGACGTGGTGAACGGGTCGTGGCTGGTCAGCGTCGGCTGGGGTGTGCTCCAGGTCGACCCGGGCCGCACCACGCCGCGGGAGCTGCTGCCGAACGGGGACCACGCGAAGGCCTCGCCGGACGGCCGGTACGTGGCCTGGGTCAACACGGCCCGCTCGGGCGACGGCACGCTGGAGCCGTACGTGGCCGTGTACGACCGGGTCACCGGCCAGAAGCGCACACTGCTCGCCGATCCGTTCGGTGTCCGCTACGGCGCGCCGACGTGGTCGCCGGACGGCACCGAGATCGCGCTGGTCACCGGGCAGGGCAACGACCGGCTGATCGCTGTGGACGTGGTCACCGGCGCCACCCGCGTGCTGGTCGAGGGGCACTCCATGAGGGACCCGGACTGGTCCCGGGACGGCTCGATGATCGTCGTACGGTGGCGCAGCCGTTCGCAGGGCTGGCAACTGCGGGTGCTGGAACTCGCGACCGGCACGGTGCGGCCGATCTACACGCCGGTGGCGGGCGAGATGTTCATCTCGCCGGTCTTCATGCCCGACTCGGGGCGCGTCGTCTTCTGCACCAACCGCTGGCACCTGGACCGGGAGGTCTACAACCAGTCGCTGGCGTCGGTGCGCATCGGCGGCACCGGGCTGAAGAAGCTCACCGACGAGCCCCGGTTCTACCTGTCGCCGGTGTTCTCCCCGGACGGCCGCTACTGCGCCGCGCTGTCGATCCCGCCGGAGAACGAGTACCCGGACGGCGGCAACATCATCGTGTCCACCAGTGGCTTCGGCGAGCAGTGGTGGATCCCCGGCGACGAGTACGACGACAGCACCCGGCTGGACTGGGCGCGGGCGATCTGACGTAGCGCCGCGCGCACATCCGGTGGGCCGGATGTGCGCGCCGCCGGGCGTAACCGGTGCGAGGCTTGGTGCGGACGCCGCCGAAGGGGCCGGCGTCCGCTGTGGAGGGGTGATGGCCGAGCCGCCGACCGGGACGTCGTCGCACCGCGCGCAGGCGCACGGCAGGCACGCCAACCACCGCCGCTACCACGACGGCGCCGAGGTCGACGGGTACGTCGACGACCCGTACCACCGGGTGCGCCGCGCGGTCGCGGCCCGGCTGATGGCCGAGGGGGTGACCCGACGTGGGCCGGTGCTGGAACTGGGCTGCGGACCGCGCGGCATGCTCGACCCGGCCGCGCTGCCCGGCCCGGTGGTGCTCGCCGACACGGCCGAGACGGCGCTGCGCACGGCCCGCGCCGCGGCCCGCGGACGGGCGCTGCCGGTCTGCCTGGACGCCACCCGCGGGCTGCCGTTCCGGGCGGGCAGCTTCGCCGGGCTGCTCGCCGGCGAGCTGATCGAGCACGTGTACGACCCGCTGGCGCTGCTGCGGGAGTGCCACCGGGTGCTGGCGCCCGACGGCCTGCTGGTGCTCACCACGCCGAACCTGGCGCCGGTGCAGGACCGGCTGGCGTTCCTCGCCGGGCGGGCGCCACGTCAGGTCGATCCGCTGCACCCGTACCTGTGGCTGCACATCCGCCCGTTCACCGCCTCGCTGCTGCGCCGGACGCTGCGCCGGGCCGGGTTCACGCCGGTGGCGCTGCGGTCCAACGAGGTCGGCTGGCGGCTGCCGGGCGGCCGGTGGGTGGCCTCGCGGCGGCTGGCCCGCGCCGCACCGGGGCTCGGCGGTTCGCTGATCTGCGCCGCCCGCCGGCACGGCGCACCGCCACCACAGCAGAACAGGGCGTGATGGCGACATTGACAGCGGGCTATCATGGAGGTTCCGTCGTCGACCGGGGGATGTCATGACGCGCCTGCTCGCCTGGGTCGTGACCAATCTCGACGCGTTCATCGGCCTCGTCCTGGCCCTCACGGTGTCCGTGCTCGGCCTCACCAACGCGGTCGACCAGGAGGTCGTCAACAGCGCGATCCTGCTGGTCCTGGGCCTGCTCGCGCAGGCGATGCTGCGGGACCGGCTGCGCCGGCGCACCACCGAGCGGGAGGTCCGCCAGGTCATCTCGGACACCCGCGACCGGCTGACCGACCTGGTGCCGCAGATGCAGGAGATCACCGGGCCGGAGGGCGCGCTGAACCGGGCCCGCGAGGCCATCGACAGCGTCTCCATGGTGCGCGTGCTGCACGGCAGCGAGGTCGGGCAGGCGCTCGCCGAGGCGCGGCGGCACACCGACCAGTGGAGCTTCAAGGGCGGCACCGGCACCTACCTGCGCGCGGTCACGCTGCCGGACTGTCTGGAACACGCCCGGCGGCGCAACGCCACGCTCACCGTCGCGATCGAGATCATCGACCCGACCGACGAGGAGGTCTGCGAGCGGTACGCGCGGTTCCGGCGCAGCCTCGACCCGGACGCGCCCGGCGAGCCGTGGACCGTCGACCGCACCCGCAAGGAGTCGTACGCGACCGTGCTGGCCGCCTGCTGGCACCTGCAACGCTCCGGCCTGCTCACCATCGACGTCCGGCTCTCCGCGCAGATGACCACGTTCCGCTACGACCTCTCCTCCTCCTGCGTCGTCATCACGCAGGAGAACCCGCAGACGCCCGCGCTGCGCATCGACCGCGGCGAGGTCTACTACAACCGTTTCAACATCGAGCTGGACTACAGCCGCCGGCAGAGCCGGCGCGTGCCGATCGAGGCGGCGGCCCAGGTCAAGCTCGACGACGAGCCGTCGGTCGAGCAGGTACGGCGGTTGTTCACCGCCCTCGGCCTGACGCTGCCCCGGTCCTTCGGCGACCGTGAGGTCGCCGGCATCATCGGCAAGGCCGTCCAGGCGAGGAACCCCTACTCATGACCAGTTACGCCGACCTCGAACGGGAGATCGACCGGGGCACCCGGCCGGAGATGCTGCGCGGCTGGGTGCTGGACGTGCTCGGCGACGTCGCCGACGGGCGGCGGCCGCTGCGCGCGGTCCGGCACCCGCTCGGCTTCACCTGCCTGCCCGTGGAACGCGACGGCCCGGACGGCATCTGCGTGCACGCCTGGCCGGCCGACCCGCCGCCGGTGCGCCCGACCACCTCCACCATGCACTCGCACAGCTGGGATCTGCTCAGCCACGTGCTGCACGGGACCGTCCGCAACGAGCTGATCGAGGTCGACGACGCGCCGGCCGACCCGGCCTGGCGGATCTACGAGGTGCACAGCCTCGGCGAGGTGGACGAGATGGCCGCCACCGACCGGCTGGTCACCGCGATGACCGCGACGGTGGAGACGCACTCGGCAGGCGACTCGTACGCGCTGCGCGCCGGCGGCTTCCACACCTCGGAGGTCGACGCCGGTGAGCCGGCGGTGACAGTGGCGCTCGGCCGGACCACTCCCGGCGCGTGCGACCTGAGCCTCGGCGCGGTGGACGGGCGCAGCCACCGGGTACGCCGGGACCGCTGCGACGCGGCGGAGACCGCGCGGATGGCGCGGGAGATCGCGCGACTGGTGGCACGGGGCTGACTGGCTGGAGGAGCCATGGACGTGGAGCCGAGCAGAGGCGGGCCCGACCTGCGCGACGCGCACCGGTTCGCGGTGGAGGCAGCGCAGGCGGCGGGCCGCCTGCTGCGCCGGGGCACCCGGGGGGAGGTGCACGCCCGGGCCAAGAATGACACCGGTGACCTGGTGACCGACCTCGACCTGGCCGCCGAGCGGCTGATCGTCGACCGGATCCGGGCCCGCTGGCCGGAGCACGGCGTGATCGCCGAGGAGGGCGGCGAGTACGCCCCGGACACCGCGTGGGCGTGGCTCGTCGACCCGCTGGACGGCACCAACAACGTGGCGATCGGGCTGCCCGCGTACGTGGTCGGCATCGCCCTGTGCGACAACGGCTCGCCGGTGCTCGGCGTGGTGCACGACCCGGTCGCGGGCCGTACCTGGTCGGCGGTGCGCGGCCGGGGCGCGTTCGTGCACGCGTCCGGCCCGGCCGCGCGGCCGCTGCGGGCCGCGCAGCGCCCGGTGCCGTCCGCGCCGGTGCTGGCCTGGACCCAGGGGCACGAGGTACGCCGCGACGACAGCACCGCCCGGGCGCTGAAGGTGGTGCTGGACACCAGCGCCCGCCGGGTGCTGCAACTGTGGGCGCCGTTGCTGTCCTGGGTGATGCTGGCCCGCGGCGACATCGACGGCATCGTCGGCTACCGCCCCGAGGCGGTCGACCTGCCGGCCGGGATGCTGCTCGCCGTCGAGGCCGGCATGGCGGTCCGGGCGCTCGACGGCGGCACTTTCGACGACAGGTACGGCTGCCCCGCCGACCGGCGCAGCTTCGTGGCCGGGCCACCGGAGACCATCGACCGGCTGGTCAAACTGGTCACCGCGGCACAGTGGATCGAGCCGCAGGTACGCCGCCTCACCCCGGTCGGCCTCGGCTCGGTCGGCTGGTGAGCCGGGTCGGCTAGCCTCGGCGGGATGGCCGCCAGACAGCTCAAGATCGGGCTCCGGGTCCGCGACCTGGACCGCTCCCACCGGCTCTACCTGCGACTCGGCTTCAAGGAGATCCCGCAGACCGACCAGACGAACCTGCGTTACCTCACGTTCGGCCACACCTGGCTGATCCTGTCCGACCTGCACCGCCACGGGCACCACAACGCGGAGCGGGAACGCGAGGTCAAGGCCGGGCCGCCGGGGCTCGGTGTCGTCCTCACCGTGCCCACCGCCGACCTGGACGCCACGTACGCGCTGTGGCGCGACGAAGGGCTGCCGGTGACGCTGGAGCCGGAGGACGTGGGCTGGGCGCGGATCTTCTACGGGCTCGACCCGGACGGCTACGAGGTCATGTGCGAGCAGTTCCACCCGCCGTCGCGCGCCGCCTCCTGACGCGCGGCGGCGGGTCAGGCGACCGGCCGCGACGGCTCCCGCTCGGCCAGGAAGCCGGTCCAGGTCCGCACGCCCCTCGCGGCGCCCGGCCGGGCGAGGTTCGCGCCTTCCCGGTACGCCCGGCCGGCCCGCCCGGGGATGCGTACCGGCAGGCGTGCCCGGCGCTTCCCGGCGGCGGTCAGGTAGCCGGTCAGCAGGTCACCGATGCCGTACGTGTCCGGCCCGGCCAGGTCGGGGACCAGCCCGGCCGGTGCGCCGAGCGTGAGTTCGGCCAGCCGGGCCGCCACCTCGTCCGCGTCGACCGGCTGCAACCGCAACCCACCCGGAACCGGCACCACCGGCAGTCTCGTCATCGCCGTCAGCATGGTGAACACCAGGTCGTGCACCTGCGCGGCGCGCAGCACCGTCCACGGGACGCCGGAGTCCACCACCGCGCGCTCGGCGTCGAGCTTGGACCGGATCCAGGCCAGCGGCACCCGGTCGGCGCCGGTCACCGAGATGTGCACCAGGTGGGCCACAGCGGCCCGGTGCGCGGCGCGGGCCAGGTGGGCGGTGGCACGGTCGTCGCCCTTCGCGCCGCCGGCCAGGTGCAGCACAGTGGACACCCCGCTCAGGGCGGGGCCGAGGTCCGCGCCGCTGAGCAGGTCGGCGGCCACGTGGGTGACACCGTCGCCGGGCCGCCCGCCGCGCCGGCTGAGCACGCGCACCGGGTGCCCGGCGGCGCGCAGCAGCGGCACGACGTGCCGGCCGATCGTGCCGGTGCCGCCGGTGACCAGAATGGGTGCGTTCATCGTCGTCCTCCCGTTGTCGGTGCTGCCACCTCGACCCGCGCCGGCCTGCCGACGTGACAGGTGTGACGGCTGTCACCTGTGGTCACATCGGTGACCCGGCGCGGGTCGAGTCGATGTGCGGGAGGGGAGGCTCAGGTGATGGACCTGGCGGAGCGGTTCGAGCGGGAGCGGCCACGGCTGCGCGCGGTGGCGTACCGGCTGCTCGGGTCGCTCACCGACGCCGAGGACGCGGTGCAGGAGACCTGGCTGCGGCTGTCCCGCACCGACCCGGACACCGTGGAGAACCTCGACGCCTGGCTCACCACTGTGGTCGCCCGGGTCAGCCTCAACACGCTGCGGTCCCGCGCCGCCCGCCGGGAGGACCCGCTGGACGTACGCCTGCCCGACCCGGTGGTGGACACCGGCGCCGACGATCCGGCGCACGCCGCGGTGCTCGCCGACTCGGTGGGCCTGGCGCTGCTGGTGGTGCTGGACACGCTGACCCCGGCCGAGCGGCTCGCGTTCGTGCTGCACGACGTGTTCGGCGTGCCGTTCGACGAGATCGGCCCGCTCGTCGACCGCTCGCCGGCGGCGGCCCGGCAGCTCGCCAGCCGGGCCCGCCGCCGGGTACGCGGACAGGCGCCCACGCCCGATCCCGACCTGACCCGGCAGCGGGCGGTGGTGGACGCCTTCCTCGCCGCCGCCCGCGACGGTGACCTCGACGCGCTGATCGCGGTGCTGCACCCGGACGTGGTGCTGCGCTCCGACGCCGGGACCGCCCGCGCCCGCCACACGGTCGTGCTCACCGGCGCGACGACCGTGGCGGCGCAGGCCACCACGTTCGGCCGGCTGTTCCCGCACGCCCGGCCGGTGCTCGTCAACGGCGCCGCCGGGGTGCTGGTGACCGCCGGCGACCGCCCGCTGTCGGTGATGGCGTTCACCGTTGCCGGCGGACGGATCGCCGCCGTGGACGTGATCGCCGACCCGCGCCGGCTGGCCGCGCTCGGCCTCGCCGGCTGACCCGGAGTCGCGGACCGTCAGTCGACCAGAACCAGATTGGCCATGTCGACCACCGGCCGGAATCCGAGCCGGGCGTAGAGCCGGTTCGACACCGGGTTGGCCTGGTCGGTGAACAGGCACACCCGCGCGCCCTCGGCGGTGAGCAGCCGGCACACCTCGGCGACGGCGTTGCCGGCCCAGCCGCGTCCGCGCTGCTCCGGTGGCGTGTAGACGGGTCCGACGCGAGCCACGCCGAACGACGTCGGGTGGGCGGCGGTCAGGTGCACCGGGCGGCCCGACCCGTCGGTCCAGAACCAGACCCGGCCGTCCCGGATCCGGCGCAGTAGCTCGGCGCGGTCGGGCGTCTCGTGTGCGCTGGTGCCGGGCGGGCGGCCCGCCTGCTCGTCGGCGTCGGCCGTGAACGCGCCGAACCACGCGGCGACCAGGTCGACGTCGTCGGTGGTGGCCGCCCGCAGCGCGCCGGGGACCGGAGCCGGTGGTGCCAGTTGGTCGAGCACGTGCAGCCGGGTGTGCTGGGCCACAGCGACCCGCCCGCCGTCGAGGCGTGCGACCTCGTCGGCGCAGGCGCGCGCGGCGGGCAGCGCGCCGTTCACCGCGCGGACCCGCTCGCCGCGCCGGTGCCACGCCCCGGCCAGCGCCACAGCGGCTGCCTCGGGCATCGGCAGCAGGAACGGCGGTCGCGGCGGGAACGGCGCGGTACGCATCGCGGCGCCCACCACCGCCCCGGAGGCGTCGCGCACCACCAGCCACCAGTCGTCCTCGGGCAGCGCGACGCCCTCGGCGCGGCGGGCCGCCATCCGCTGCGCGACAGTGGCGACGACCGTGCCGACCACCGGATCGGCGGCCAGGTACGCCTCGGCGGCGGCGAGGAACTCGCCCGGGTCGGTGCAGAAGTGCAGAGTGGGTGCGGCGGTCATGCGGGCACGGTAGCCACCGCCCGGGATCGGGCCGTACCGGTTTTCCCGCCCCGGCGAAGGTGGGCGATGCCGCGATGCTAGGCGCCGGGACCGACAAGAAGCGCCGTCACGGTGGCGGCGGTGGCGAGCACGGCGAGCGCGGCGCTGGTGGCCACGAACCGGCCCAGCGGTACGGCGACCCCGGCGGCCCGGCAGCGCTCGTACCAGATCAGTGTCGCCAGCGACGCCCACGGCGTGGCCAGCGGACCCACGTTCGTGCCGATCAGCAGCGCCAGCAACTGGGTGTGCCGGTCGGCCGCGATCACCGCCTCGCCGGCCAGGTACGCGGGCAGGTTGTTCACCACGTTGCTGAACAGCGCGCCGACCGCGCCCGCCCGCAGCGCCCCCTCCGCGCCCGGGTCGGTGCCGATGAGCGTGCCCATCACCGTGTCCAGGCCGTGCCGGCCGATGGTCTGCACCACCAGGAACAGCCCGGTCACGAACACCAGCAGCCGCCACGGCACCAGTGCCGGACGCAGCCGGTGCCGGGCCCGGACCGCGAAGCCGGCGACCAGGATCGCGGCGGCCGCCCCGGAGGCGATGCCGATCTCCACCCCGGCCAGGATCCCGGCGACGAACAGCAGGCAGGCCGCCAGCGCGGTGCGGTAGAGCACCCGGTCCGGCGGCACGTACGGCGGCGGCGGGACGAACGGGTCGGCCCCGGCGCGCGCCGGACGCCAGTACCACCACCACAGCAGCAGCGCGGTCACCGCGACGGCGACCAGTTGCGGCCACCACATCCGGGCCGCCCACGGCACCGGGTCCAGGTCGACCCGGTCGCTGGCCAGGATGTTCGTCAGATTGGACACCGGCAGCAGCAGGCTCGCCGTGTTCGCCAGCCACACGGTGGTCATGGCCAGCGGCGTCGGCGGCACGTTCAGCGCCCGGGCCAGCGCGATCATCACCGGCGTGAGCAGCACCGCGGTGGTGTCCAGGTTGAGCGCGATGGTGGTCACCGAGGCGAAGCCGACGCACAGCCAGAACAGGGCCCGGAAACTGCCCCGCGCGGTCACCGCCACCCGGGTCGCCAGAGCGTCGAACACCCCGGCCACAGCGGTCAGCTCGGCCAGCACCACCACCGTGCCGAGGAAGATCAGGATGGGGATGATCCGCCGCATCGTCGCCTCGGCGTCGGCGCGGGGGAGCAGCCCGGTGAGCACGAACACCACGCCGAGCACGGCCAGCCCGATCGCGATCCAGTCCAGCACGTGCAGGCGGCCCCAGCGGGAGCGGTCGGGCACGGCGTTCGGCGGATCGCCGGGGGTCTCCACGAGGGATGATCCTCGCACATGCCGGCGCGGGCGGAGGAGCCCGACGCGGGACGATCCGAGCTGCCGAGGGTGTCGATCTGTTGACCGTCGGTGGCCATAATGACCATGTGGTTGTAGGCGCGCACCCCACCCGGTCCGACCGCCCCATCGATTTCTTCATCAGCTACTCGCCGGCCGACGAACGCTGGGCCACGTGGCTGGCGTGGGAGTTCGAGGCGGCCGGCTATCGCACGTTGTTGCAGGCGTGGGACTTCGTGGCAGGCACCAACTTCATCGACTTCATGGACCGTGGCGTCCGCGAGGCCGAGGTGGTGGTGGCGGTGCTGTCCGAACGCTACCTGCACTCCACGTACGGCAAGCTGGAGTGGCAGGCCGCGCTGCGCGCCGACCCGGACGGCACCGGCAACAAGCTCGTCACGGTACGCGTCGAGGACTGCCCGATCGACGGCCTGCTCGCCACCATTACCTATGTGGACCTGGTCGGCGTGGACGACCCGGTGCAGGCCCGCAACCGGGTGCTCGACCGCATCCGGGAGGCGCTCGACGGGCGCGCCAAGCCGATGCGGCAGCCGGCGTTCCCGCACCACCCGGCCGACCCGCACGGGGTGCTCGCCGCACCGGCCGCCGGAGCGCCCGCGCCCCGCCGCGCCCGGCGTACCCCGATCAACCCGCCGCCGTTCCCGCCCGCCGCGGCGGCGCCACCGACCGCCCGGGACACCGTCACCGTGCTCCAGGTCGCCGGGCCGCGCTTCGGCCGGGGCGTGATCACCCCCGGCGCGCCGGTCACCCCGGGCGAGGTGCAGGAACACCTGATGGGTGACCTAACGCTGCTGATGAACGACGGCGTGCCCCGGCCGGACCTGCTCGTCGTCGCCGGCAACCTCACCGAGTCGGGCAGCCCGCGCGAGTTCTCCGACGCGCTGAGCTTCCTCACCGGCCTGCGGGTGCTGCTCGGGCTGGAGCCGCACCGGCTCGTCGTGGTGCCCGGCCCGCGCGACGTGACGATGGCCGCCTGCCGCGCGTACTTCGCCACCTGTGAGGCCGACGACGTCGACCCGCAGCCGCCGTACTGGCCGAAGTGGCGGCACTACGCGCGCCTGTTCGACGACCTCTACCAGGGCCTCGACGACCGGATCTTCGACAGCGAGCAGCCCTGGACGCTGTTCCCGGTGCCCGACCTGCGGGTGGTGGTGGCCGGGCTGAATTCCACCATCGCCATCACCCACCGCGAGGAGGACCGGTACGGCTTCCTCGGCGAGGCGCAGTCCAGCTGGTTCGCCCAGCGGCTGCGCCACTACCAGCAGTCCGGCTGGCTGCGGCTGGGCGCGATGGCGCACGCGCCGGGGGCGCGCAGCCCGTACGCCGACGAGGTGCCGCCGGACCCGGTGTCGCTGCGCGACCGGGGCTCGGTCAACCGGCTGGTCGGCCCGATGCTCGACCTGCTGCTCTCCGACGCCGCGCCGTCGGCCCGGGTGGACCCGGTGGTGCCGCTGGCCGCCGCGCCCCGCGACGGCCGGGCGCAGGTGCTGCGGCTGGGCGCGGACGGGATGACCCGCTGGGTGCTCGGCCGCGACGACCGGCTGGCCGGCGGCGCGGTGACCGCCGTGTCCTGGCCCCACGCCGAGGCCACCTTCGGCGCGTCCGGCCCGGCCCAGGTACCCGACCCGCGCCGTCCGGTCGCCGTCGAGGGGGCCACCCAGGGCGCCGCGGTGGCCGCCGCGCCGGTCGCACCGGTGCAGCGGCTGCTGGACCGGCTCGCCGAGGTCTGCGAGGCCCGCTACGACCGGGTGGTGGTGCGCCGCGTCGGCACCGACCCGCCGCACCTCTACATCAGCTACCGCTCCGACGGGGTGGTCCGTCAGCAACGCGTCGGCGCGCACGTGGGCACCCCCACCGCCGCCGACGTGGACGTCTTCGCCCGGCGGGTGCACGCCACCGACCCGGACATCGCCTCCGAGCTGGTCTACGACGGCGACCGCGTGCCGCGCGGGCTCGCCGAGGAGGCACAGCGGCGGGGCGTACGCGTGCTGCACCTGACCGAGTTCCAGGGCCTGCTCGACCTGCGCGAGTACGTCGCCGCGCAGACCGCCCGGCTCCAGGCGGACCGGCTCTACCCACCCGGGCAGTACGTGCCGCAGCGCTACCGCCACCTCGTCGGCGCCGACCAGCGCGTCCGCGACGACGTGGTGGACGAGCTGCTGGAGACCGTCTCCGCGCCGGACGGCCGGTTCGTGCTGGTGCTCGGCGACTTCGGCCGGGGCAAGACGTTCGCGTTGCGGGAGGTGGCCCGGCGGCTGCCCACCGCCGCGCCCGACCTGATCCCGATCCTGGTGGAGCTGCGGGCGTTGGACAAGGCGCACTCCGTGGACGGCCTGGTCGCCGCGCATCTGGCCAACCACGGCGAGCAGGTGATCGACCTCAAGGCGTTCCGCTACATGCTGCGCCAGGGTCGCATCGTGCTGCTGTTCGACGGGTTCGACGAGCTGGTCGCCCGGGTGACGTACGACCGGGCGGCCGACCACCTGGAGACGCTGCTCCAGGCCGCCGAGGGCAACGCGAAGATCGTGGTGAGCAGCCGTACCCAGCACTTCAAGACCAACTCGCAGGTGCTGACCGCGCTCGGCGAGCGGGTCGGCCTGCTGCCGCACCGGCGCGTGCTCGCGGTGGAGGACTTCACCCCCGGGCAGATCGAGGCGTTCCTGCGCAACCGGTACGGCGGCGACGAGCGGGCCGCCCGCGAGCGGATGGACCTGCTCGCCGGCGTGAAGGACCTGCTCGGGCTCTCCCGCAACCCGCGCATGCTCGGCTTCATCGCCAACCTCGACGAGGGGCGGCTCGCCGCGGTGGCCGGGGCGGGCGGCACGTTCAGCGCCGCCGCGCTGTACCGGGAGATCCTGGAGTCCTGGCTGGACTTCGAGGAGCGCCGCACCCAGGGCATCCCGGGCGCACCGGTCAGCCTGCGCCGGCCCGAGCTGTGGCAGGCGGTCAGCCGGCTGGCGTTCCAGCTCTGGGAGAGCGGCGAGGCATACCTGCGCCTGGCCGAACTGGCCGAGTCCACCGGCCAGCTCGCCGGGCGGGCCGACTCGCGGCTGTCCGGCCCGCAGGCTGCGCACGCGGTCGGCGCGGGCAGCCTGCTGGTCCGTACCGACGACGGGTTGTTCGGGTTCATCCACACCTCGGTGATGGAGTGGCTCGTGGCCGAGGGGGTGGCCGAGCAGATCAACAGGGGCGAGGAGCCGGGCGCGCTGGCGGTCCGGTCGCTGTCCGCGCTCGCGGTGGAGTTCCTCGGCGACCTCGCCGACCCGGCCCGCTGCACCGCGTGGACCGCCCGGGTGCTCGGTGACGAGTCGGCGGGCGAGACGCTGCGCGCCAACGCGCTGCGGCTGTCCGCCCGGCTGCGCCTGCCCGACCGGGCCGACCTGCGCGGCGCGGTGCTGCGCGGCGAGGACCTGTCGCACCGCGAGCTCGCCGGGGCCGACCTGACCGGGGCCGACCTGACCGACGCGCGGCTGGTCGCCACGAACCTGACCGAGGCGCGGCTGGAACACGCCCGGCTGCGCGGCGCCCGCCTGGACCAGGCCCGCCTCGCCGGGGCCGACCTGCGCGACGCGGAGATGGCCGGGGCCCGCCTGTTCCGTACCGACCTGCGGGGTGCGCGCGTGGCCGGCAGCAGCTGGCACCGCACCGCGCTGATCGATGTCAGCGCCGACCCGGCGCTGCTGCGCGCCCCGGAACTGCGCGGCGCCGTCGTCGCGCCGGGCCGTCCGGTCGCGCCGGGCCTGGCCCCGCCCGCCGTGGGCGTCGGCTACGGCTTCGAGGTGGGCCGGCTGCCGGTGCCGGTGGCGTACAGCCCGGACGGCGCGGTGCTCGCCGTCGGCAGCGACGACGGCGGTGTGCTGCTCTGCGACACCGCCACCGGGCTGCCGGTGCGCACGCTCCAGGGACACCGGTCCCGGGTGTACGCGGTCCGCTACGACGCCGCGTCCCACCAGCTCGTCACCGGCTCGGCCGACCTCACCGTACGGCTGTGGGACGCCGACCACGGCGACGTGCGGCACGTCATCGAGGACGTCTTCACCGGCTGGGTGTGGCCGATGCTCACCGACGGCCGCCGCGGCCGCCTGGTGGTCGGCGACGCGGCCGGCGTGGTGCGGCTCTACGACACCCGTGGCGCCCGGCTGCGTCACGAGTGGCCCGGCCACTCCGCGCCGATCTGGGGCACCTCGTTCAGCCCGGACGGGCGGCGCGTGGTGGTGGCCGACAGCGCCGGCACGGTCCGCGGCTGGGACATCCCCACCGGCAAGCTGGCGTTCGAGGTGCAGGAGCCCGAGGTGGTCTACCGGGTCGTGCACTCACCGGACGGCCGGCTGCTGGCCGCCGTCGGGCAGCACGGCCGCATCTGGATCCGCCGGGCCACCGACGGCGAGCTGCTGCGCGCGCCGCGTGGCCACGAGGCCGACGTGTACGCCCTCGACATCCACCCCGACGGCACGCTGATGGCCACCGGCGACACGCACGGCGCGCTGCGGCTGTGGGAGACCGAGACGGGCCGGCCGGTGCGGGTGCTCGGCCGGCAGCGCGGCGCGATCTACAGCGTCCGGTTCAACGGCGACGGCAGCCTGCTCGCCACCGCCGCCAGCGACGGCGCGATCCAGCTCTGGGACACCGACGACGGGCAGGTGCGGCACGAGCTGACCCGGCACCGCGGCTCGGTGTGGCCGGTGGTCTGGCGGCCGGACCAGAACCAGGTGGCGACCAGCAGCAACGACGGCACCACCCGGCTGTGGGACGTCCGCAGCGGGCAGCTCCAGCACACGCTGCGCGGGCACGGCCGCAAGGTCACCGCGCTGTCCTTCCGCGACGACGGCGAGGTGCTCGCCGCCTGCGGCAACGACGGCGTGATCCGGCTCTGGGAGCCGCGCACCGGCCGCCTGGTGCGGCAGCTCGCCAGCCCGGCCGACCGGCTGCTGTCCGTGGTGTTCTGCCCGGATGAACCGCTGGTGGCCACGCCCAGCGGCGACGGCGGCGTGCACCTGTGGAACACCGACACGGGCGCCGACGAGCGCGAACTCAACGTGGACACCGACCACGTCTGGGCGGTCGCGTTCAGCCCCGACGGCGACGCACTCGCCACCGCCAACGACGACGACACGGTACGCCTGTGGTACCGCCGTACCGGCCGGCACTTCGCCACGCTCACCCCGCACCGGGGGCGCGTGCGCACCGTCGCGTTCAGCCCCGACGGCGAGACCATCGCCACCGGCTGCGACGACCAGGCGGTACGGCTCTGGGACGCCGCCACCGCCACCTGCCGGCTCACGCTCGAACACCACACCGACCGGGTCTACTCGGTCGGCTTCAACAGCGAGGGCACGCTGCTCGCCAGCGCCGGTAACGACGGCACGGCGGTGGTCTGGGACGCGGTCACCGGCGAGCGGCGCCTGGTGCTCACCGAGCACGACGGCCGGCTCTGGTCCTGCGCGTTCAGCCCGGACGGCAACCTGCTCGCCACCGCCGGCGACGACCTGGTGATCCGGCTGTGGGATCCGGTCACCGGCCGGCTGCACGGCACCCTTGCGGCGCACACCCGGCGCGTCTGGTCGGTGCACTTCAGCCCGGACAGCAGCCTGCTCGCCAGCGCCGGTGACGACGGCACGGTACGGCTGTGGGACGTGGCCGACCCCGAGCACGCCCAGTTGCGGACCACGCTCATCGGCCTGCCGGACGGGTGGGCGGCGGTCAGCCCGGACGGCCGGTACAAGCTGGACGGCGACCCGGGCGGCCAGTTCTGGCACGTCATCGGCACGTGCCGGTTCGAGGTGGGCGAACTGGACCCCTACCTCACCCAGGTCCGCCGCCTGTCCGTGGACGCCCCCTTCTGATCCCCGCCGTATCCGACACGAACTCCTTGGTCAACCCCGGGCAGGCGGGGGAGGCGGGGCGGCCGGTCCGGTCCAGCGGACCTCGCCGTCCTGCCACACGTCGGTGAGGGCCAGGCCGCAGGCCGTGGCCACCGCCGCCGACGCGCGGTGGTCGGGATGGACGTGGGCCACGAGGGTACGCACACCGCGTCGCCCCAGCCAGCCGGCCATTCCACGGGCGGCCTCGGTGGCGATCCCGCGCCCCTGCCACTGTGTTCCCACCACCCAGGCGATCTCCGCGATCGGTCCCGCGGCGGCCGGTGTCGCCTCGTCGAGGTGCCGGTGCCCGACCGCGCGCGCACCCGCCGTGGCGGTGTCCGCCACCGGTTCGTGTGGCTCGGTGACCGTGGCCTGGACGAAGCCGGCCAGCCGGCCGTCGTCCCGGAGCCGGATCACCCAGTTGCACCACGACTCGGCCGGGTCGGGCGAGCCGGCGACCAGCCGTTCGTAGCGGGCTCGCAGCGCCGCGGGGGAAGCGGGCTCGCCGCCGATGAACGTGTGCAGCGCCGGGTCGGCGAGGACGGCGGCCATCTCCTGGGCGTGCTCGACGGCCAGGGGCAGCAGGTCAAGCCGTGCGGTGGAGATGGGCTCCGGCGTGAACCCGCTCGTCGACGGCAGCGCGCCGGTCGGTTCATCCATGATGGCGCTTCCAGGGGATCGATGACCTGGTCTCGCGGGAGCGAAACGGACCTCACGGTATCCCAGCCCGCAACGCCATTCGTGCCCCCGGCGAGGCAGCCACCCCTCGCGATCTTGCAGTTTGTGCCCGGGCGAATGGGGCATTCGCGTCACCGCTCGGGCCGAAAGTGCAAGATCGCGAGGGGAGGGGTGGCGGGCCGGGACGCCGGTCAGCGGCGCCATTTCTGGTTGGCGGCGCCGGTGCAGTCCCAGATCTGCAGCCGGGTGCCGTCGGCCGAGCTGGGACCCGTCGCGTCCAGGCACTTGTTCGCCTGGGGGTTCACGATGTCCCCGGCCGCGCTGAACACCCACTTCTGCGCGCCGGTGCCGTTGCAGTCGTAGAGCTGCACCTTGGCGCCACTCGCGGTCGATCCGGCCGCCACGTCGAGGCACTTGCCGAGTGCGCGGACCGAGCCGTCGGCATTCCAGGTCCAGCGCTGGGCGGCGGTGCCGTTGCACGTCCAGAGCTGCACCGGGGTGCCGTTGGCGGTGCTGGCGCTCGCCACGTCCACGCACTTGTTGCCGTACCCGACGATCTGGCCGCCGGTGCCCCCGCCGCCGTTGTCCCAGGCCTGGACGCGGACGTAGTCGACGGTCATGGTCTGCGGGAACGTGGTGCTGCCGTCCGGCGAGCCGGGCCAGTTGCCGCCGACCGCCACGTTCATGATCATGAAGAACGGGTGGTCGAAGACCCAGCGGTTGCCGCCGATGTCGGCGGGCGTCTTGCGGGAGTACGCGACGCCGTCGAGGTACCAGGTGATCGAGTCCGGCGCCCAGTCCACTGTGAACGTGTGGAAGGCGTCGGCGAGCGCCTGGCCGCCTGGCAGCGAGGTGGACGCGCCGACGCCGCCGCCGCCGGAGTAGCCGGGGCCGTGCAGCGTGCCCCAGACGGTCGACGGCGCGTAGCCGACGTTCTCCATGATGTCGATCTCGCCGCTGCCGGGCCACGGGTTCGTGCCGATGTCGTTGCCGAGCATCCAGAACGCCGGCCACAGCCCTTGTCCACGCGGAACCTTGATGCGTGCCTCGAACCGCCCGTACGCCTGGGCGAACGTGCCGTTGGTGAGCAGCCGGGCCGAGGTGTACTGGCAGCTTCCGTACCAGCAGGAGTAGCCGCCCGGGTTCTCCTTGCGGGCGGTGATGACCAGGTTGCCGTTGCCGTCGAGCGCGGCGTTGCGGGTGCTGTTCGTGTAGTACTGGAGCTCGTTGTTGCCCCAGCCGCCGCCACCGATGTCGTAGCGCCACTTGCTCGCGTCGGGGGCGGCCCCGGCCGGGCCGTTGAAGTCGTCGGACCAGGTGACCGCGCCGGGGGCGGCGGCCGCCGGGGTGCTGGGGACGGCGGTGAGGGCGGCGGTGAGGCCGACCGCTGTCACCGCCAGGGCGGCGAGGGTACGGATGGTGCGCACGGGGCGCCTCCTGCGGGGGTGGTGGCCGTTACCGTCACGGCGGCCGGCCCCGCCCAACGGTTAACAAACCATACAAATAGACTTCGATGAAGGTATGAATGAAGTCGGTCGATGTCAAGAGAGCGCTTCCCGCTGGCGCTCCGACGTCGGCTCGGGCTCGCGTTGCCGCACCACAGTGGGTCGGCGCATGTCCCGCCACGGCCCGCCCAGCAGCGGCGTCAGCACCACCAGCAGGTAGCAGGCGCCCATCACGACGAGCGTGGACGTGGGGCCGAACCGGTCCGCGGCGAATCCCGCGCCGACCGCGCCGGCCGGCATGGCCGCCCACGCGCCGGCGCCGATCACGCCGTACACCCGGGCCCGCATGGCCGGCGGCACCCGCTCCAACTGGGCCGCGCCCATCAGCGGGTTGAGCGCGCCGGCGGCCAGCCCGGCCATCGCCACCACGGCGGCCACCACCGGCAGCGGTGGCGCGGCGGCGAGCGCCCACAGTGGTGGGGCGCCGCACAGCACGTACGCGGTGACGAACGTGGCCCGGCGGGGCAGCCGGTGCCCGATCGCGCTGAACACCAGCGAGCCGACCAGCGCCCCACCGCCCATGACGCCCACCAGCAGGCCGAACGCGGCCGGCCCGCCGAGTTCCCGTTCGGCGACCACCGGCAGCAGCACGTTGCTCTTCGCCGCGTCGAACAGGTTCGTCACCAGCACCAGCAGGACCATGGCGCGCAGCAGCGGCTCCCGGACCAGGAAGCGCAGCCCGGCGGCGAACTGCCGCCAGTAGCCGCCGGTCTCCGGCTCGCTCCCGTCGTCGGACGGCCGCAGGCCGCGCGGCACCAGCAGCGTCACCACGAGGGCCGACACGGCGAACGTCACCGCGTCCAGCGCCAGCACCGGCACCGCACCGAACACACCGACCAGCAGGCCGGCCACGGGTGCGCCGATCATCCGGGCGCCGCGCGAGGTCGCGTCCTCCCACCCGGCCGCCCGCTCGATCGGCACCCCGGCCGCCGCCGCGGCCTCCGGCAGCAACGCGGTGCGCGCGGTCTGCCCCGGCGTGTCGAGCAGGCCGCTGACGAAGACCAGGGCCAGCAGCGCCGGGAACGGCAGGCCGACTGTGGCGTGCAACAGGGGTACGGCGGCGATCGTCACGCCGGAGACCACGTCGGCGAGCACGCTGGAGCGCCGGTAGCCGATCCGGTCGACGAGTACGCCGCCGAACGCGCCGCCGAGCACCACGGGCGCGGTGGCGAACGCCCCGGCCAGCCCGGTGGCGGCGGGTGAGCCGGTCTCGGCCAGGACGTAGAGCGGCAGCGCGATGAGCGTGAGCACGTTGCCGGTCAGCGAGACGGCGTGCCCGATCAGCAGTCCGGCCAGGGGCCGGCGGTCGCGGGTCACTGCGGCCCCCGGTACGCCTGCCAGATCAGCGTGACCATCTCGGCGCCGGGCCGGCCGGGTGCGCCGCGCTCCTGCCAGCGCCGGCCCAGCGCGGACAACTCGTCGCGCAGCTCGACCAGTTCGTCAGGTGTCAGGCGCAGCACCATGTCGCTGCTGGTGGTGCCGCGGACCCACGCGGGGTCGAGGCTCGCCTCCGACTCCAGGTATGCCTGGTAGCGGTCCACATAGCGCTGCATGGCGGCCTGGCGCAGCATGTTGCCGGCGAGCCGGCGCTCCGGGTCGTCGAGCAGTTCGAGCGGATCCCAGTCGGTGGTGGCGTGCGCGGCCCGCCACCACCGCTCGCGCCGGTCCCGGGCCAGCTCGGGCGCCTCGGCCACGAAGCCGTGCTCGGCCAGCTTGCCGACGTGGTAGCTGACCGACCCGACCGCCTCGCCGGTCCGTTCGCTCAGCATGCCGACCGTCTGCGGGCCGCGCAGGCGCAGTTCGCCGAGCAGCCGCAGCCGGGTGGGGTGGGCCAGCGCCCGCATGGCTCGTGGGTCACTCACCCGCCGGTTGCCGGTTCCGTCAGTCATGCCGCCAGGTTAGACCGACAAGGAATGATGTACAAGGAGTCTTGTATTCATCGCGCCGCTTCCGGCGTGTGGCGGTACAGGTCGCGCAGCAGGCACACCTCGGACAGGTGGTGGATCACCTCCCGGTTGATGTGTAGCACGAGCGTGGCCATCGGGACGTCGGCGAACGGCCCCTCAGCCGGGCCGCAGGGGCGGGCCAGGCCGTCCTCGCCGAGCGCCTCGACCCCTGCCGTCCAGGCGGCGTACTCCTCGTCGAGCTGGGCCAGCGCGCCGGCCGCGGTCGGGGAGTAGGGGAACGAGGCGTAGTCGGTGGGCGCGCGGCCGAAGTGCGACACGTTGCGCATGGCCAGCACGCCCACGATGACGTGGGCCAGCCGCCAGGCGATGGTGGTGAACGGCGGCGGGTCCGGCTGCGGCATCGCGAAGTCGATCGCCGGAATGCCGTCGTCGCCGCGCGGGCGCACGCTCCAGCAGCCGGGGACCGGCTCCCAGAGGTATTCGGCGTCGGTGAGCCCGGCGAGGCGGTCGCGCAACTGGTAGGTCCAGTGCCAGGTGAGCTGCTCGCGGAGCAGCGGGTTCCAGGTCAGATCGGTCATGCGCCTCAGCGTGCCACCGCCCTGGGACAGAAAACGGCGCGCTCAGCCCCGCCGCGCCGCCGTCCGGCCCTTGAGCCGGCGGCCCATCTCCCGGGCGATCTCGCGTTTGGCGTCCCGCTCGGCCAGCGCCTGGCGCTTGTCGTACGACCGGCGGCCCCGGGCCAGGCCCAGCTCCACCTTGGCCCAGCCGTCGGCGAAGTACATCGACAGCGGCACCAGCGTGATGCCGCCGTCGCGCAGCTTCTCCAGGATCCGGGCGATCTCCACCCGGTGCAGCAGCAGCTTGCGGGTGCGCCGGGGCGCGTGGTTGGTCCAGGTGCCGAAGCCGTACTCGGCGATGTGCAGGCCGTACAGCATGATCTCGCCGTCGCGCTCCTGGGCGAACGCGTCGACCAGCGACACCCGCCCCTCGCGCAGCGACTTGACCTCGGTGCCGGCCAGCACGATGCCCGCCTCGTACGTCTTGAGGATGTCGTAGTCGTGCCGCGCCTTCTTGTTCGAGGCGATCAGCTTGCGCCCGTTCTCCCTGGCCACGCGAGCAGAGTACCCGCCGGGGGCGGCTGCGGGCCGGTCGCCGGGCGCGCCGCGGCCACCCAGCCGGTGGTGATGAGCAGCAGCGCGGCGCAGTAGGTGGTCATCACCAGCAGGCCCCGCCCGGGCAGGTCCACACCGGCCGCGCCCACGCCGATGAGCAGGTCGGAGACGAGGAAGAGCGCCCCGCCCGCGGCGACCCGCGCGGACACCCCGGTCGCGGCGGCGGCCATCAGGCACAGCGCCAGGCTGTAGCCGAGCACCGGCAGCCGCAGCGGCCCGAGCATGCCCCAGAGCAGTGCGTTCGCGCCGGCCCAGGCGAGCAGGTAACCGGCCCACGCCACGCCCCGGGCACGCCGGTACCGGACGAAGGCGGTGATGAACGCGATCTGGGTGACCAGGAAGAAGCCCATGCCGGCCAGGAACGCGGTGTCTCCCGGCGGGAGCAGGGCGACGTCGCCCGCGGTGGCGGCGACCAGGCCGACCGCCACCGCGTCGACGCGGCGCCGGTGCGCCCAGAGGTACGCCAGCAGCACCGGCGCGAGCAGCGGCTTGGCCAGCCACTGGAGCGCGGTCGAGTCGAGCGCGACCCCGACCAGTTCGACGGCCGCGACCAGCCCGAACAGGGGCAGCAGCCAGGAGCGCCTCATCGGGCCGGCTGCCAGCCGGGACGGCCGAACAGGTAACCGAGGCGGTGCCGCCAGGAGTCGGCCCGGCGTACGTCGGACCAGATCGCGGCGAACTCGTGGGTGGCCACCCGCAGCGGGTTGTAGGTGCCGATGTTCTTGGTGAGCCCGTAGCGCGCGGTGGCCCGCTCCGGCTCGAAGCTGCCGAACAGCCGGTCCCAGACGATCAGGATGCCGCCGTAGTTGCGGTCCAGGTACTCGGTGTTCGAGCCGTGGTGCACCCGGTGGTGCGACGGCGTGTTGAAGATCCACTCGATCGGCCGGGGCAGCACGTTGATCCGCTCGGTGTGCAGGAAGAACTGGTACAGCAGGCTGACCGACTGCTGGAGGAAGATCATCCACGGCGGGATGCCGAGCAGCGCCAGCGGCAGCCAGAACGGCAGCGAGGTCATCGGCGTCCAGCTCTGCCGCAACGCGGTGGAGAAGTTGTAGTAGACGCTGGAGTGGTGCACGACGTGGCTGGCCCAGAGCACGCGTACCTCGTGGTGCGAGCGGTGGAACCAGTAGTAGGCCAGGTCGTCGGCGAAGAACAGGATCACCCAGGTCCACCAGTCGCCGGGGGACAGGTGCACCGGCGCCACGGTCCACAGCGCCGCGAACGCACCGACGGTGAGCAGCTTCCACGGGAAGCCGATGATCTGGCTGCCCAGCCCCATCGACAGACTGGTGGTGGTGTCGCGCAGCTCGTAGCCGCGTTCGTCGTCGTCGGGCAGGAAGCGGTAGGAGACCGCCTCCACGACGATCAGGAGCAGGAACGCCGGGACGGCGTACAGCACGGCGGGGATCATGCGCGCGCTTTCCTTCCGGGTGTGGGGGTGGTGGGGGTGGTGACCGGCGCGGTCAGCAGCGCCCGGGCGTGCCGGGCCGCCGCCGTGCCCTGACCGGAGGCGACCGACGCGGCGAGACGGCGGTGCCCGGCCACGTCCAGCAGTTCGGCCGCGCGGGCGTCCGGGGGGACGTCGCCGACCGCGAACGTGCCGGCCACCAGGCTGTTGAACGCGAGCTGGTAGGCGGTGTTACCGCTGCCGCGCACGACCAGCCGCCAGATGGCGATGTTCGCCTCGTTCATCAGGTCCAGGTCGGGGGCCAGGTCGCCGTACTCCTCGGCGGCCCGGACCAGGGCGGCGACGACCGCCGCGTCCGCGCGCTCGGCGCAGAGCCGGGCCGCGTCGATCCCGACGCAGGCCCGCATCTCCAGCATGTCGCGCACCAGCGTCTCGACCGGGAGTACGTCAGTGGAGCGGGCCAGGGACAGCGCCAGGTCCAGCCCGGCGTGGACCCGCCAGTCCAGCACCCGGGTCGCGCCGCCCTGGCTGACCCGGACCAGGCCGAGCTGTTGCAGGCGGCGCAGCGCCTCCCGGACCGCGTGCCGGTTGACCTCGAACGCGCCGGCCAGCTCCCGCTCGCCGGGCAGCGTCTCGTCCGGTGCGTACCGGCCGGACACGATCGCGTCGCGCAGCCGCCCGAAGACGTGGTCGGAGACCGAGACACGAGGCGCGGGATCGAAGGTCATGCGCAGAAGTGTGGCCCCGAACACATCAACCCGTCAACTGGTTGTACCAGTGGATTTCCGGGGCGGCCGGTGCGTGCCGCAGCCGTCACCCCTCGTATCCTTTCCGCCGTAGGCCCGCCAGAGGAGAGGGAGTCGGTGTGAGCAACCGCGTCGAGACGTTGGAGTTCCAGGCCGAGGCCCGCCAGCTGTTGCAGCTGATGGTGCACTCGATCTACTCGAACAAGGACGTCTTCCTGCGCGAACTGATCTCGAACGCGTCCGACGCGCTGGACAAGCTGCGGCTGGAGTCGCTCGTCGACAAGGAACTGTCGGCGGACACCTCCGACCTGCACATCGAGATCGAGGTCGACAAGGACGCCCGTACGCTCACCGTGCGGGACAACGGCATCGGCATGACCCGCGACGAGGTGGTCGGCCTGATCGGCACGATCGCGAAGTCCGGCACCGCCGAGCTGCTGCGCAAGCTGCGCGAGTCCGCCGACGCCGCCGCGTCCCAGGATCTGATCGGCCAGTTCGGCGTCGGCTTCTACGCGACGTTCATGGTCGCCGACAGGGTGACGCTGCTGACCCGCCGTGCCGGGCAGTCCGGCGGCACCCGCTGGGAGTCCGCGGGCGAGGGCACCTACTCGATCGAGGAGGTCGAGGACGCGCCCCAGGGCACCTCGGTCACGCTGCACCTCAAGCCGGTCGACACCGACGACAACCTGCACGACTACACCGCCGAGTGGACGATCCGCGAGATCGTCAAGCGCTACTCCGACTTCATCTCGTGGCCGATCCGGATGACTGTCGACAAGCCCGGCGAGGACGGCGCCACCACCCGCGAGGAGCAGACGCTCAACTCGATGAAGGCGCTCTGGGCGCGCTCGCGGGACGAGGTTGACGAGGCCGAGTACAAGGAGTTCTACCGGCACGTCGCGCACGACTGGGCCGACCCGCTCGAGACGATCCACATGCGCGGCGAGGGCACCTTCGAGTACGAGGCGCTGCTGTTCCTGCCGTCGCACGCCCCGCTCGACCTGTTCTCCCCGCAGGGCCGCCGGGGTGTGCAGCTCTACGTCAAGCGCGTGTTCATCATGGACGACTGCGACGCGCTGATGCCCAACTACCTGCGCTTCGTCAAGGGCGTCGTGGACGCGCACGACCTGTCGCTGAACATCTCCCGGGAGATCCTCCAGCAGGACCGGCAGATCCGCGCGGTGCGCCGCCGGCTGGTCAAGAAGGTGCTCGCCACGCTCAAGGACATGTCCGCCGAGTCGTACCGCACGTTCTGGACCGAGTTCGGCGCGGTGGTCAAGGAGGGTCTGCTGGAGGACCCGGACAACACCGAGACGCTGCTGGAACTGGTTCGCACCGCCAGCACCCACGACCCGGCCGAGCCGACCACGCTGCGCGACTACGTGGAGCGGATGAAGGACGGCCAGACCGAGATCTACTACGCCACCGGCGAGAACCGGGCCACCATCGAGAACTCGCCGCACCTGGAGGCGTTCCGCGCCAAGGGCTACGAGGTGCTGATCCTCACCGACCCGGTGGACGAGGTGTGGGTCGAGCGCGTCGGCGCGTACGACGGGAAGACGCTGCGCTCGGTCGCCAAGGGGCAGGTGGACCTGGAGACCGAGGAGGAGAAGGAGAAGGCCGAGGCGGAGCGCCAGGAGTACGCCGACCTGCTCGCGTTCCTCGGCGGCGCGCTCGCCGACAGCGTCAAGGAGGTGCGCCTGTCCACCCGGCTGACCACCTCACCGGCCTGCGTGGTGGGCGACGCGCACGACATGACGCCGACGCTGGAGAAGATGTACCGGGCCATGGGCCAGGAGGTGCCCCGGGTCAAGCGGATCCTGGAGCTGAACCCGGCCCACCCGCTGGTCACCGGGCTGCGCAAGGCACACGGGGAGGGCGGCGACACGGCCGCGCTGACCGAGACCGCCGAGCTGCTGTACGGCATGGCGCTGCTGGCCGAGGGCGGCGAGCTGGCCGACCCGGCCCGGTTCACCCGGATCCTCGCCGACCGTCTCGCCCGCGGCCTGTAGCCAAACCCGGCTCGCCCGACCCGCCCCGGCGGGCTGGCGTGATCGACTCCATGCCGCCGAAGTGGCGGTATCGGCATGCCACCGATACCGCCACCTCGCCGAGCCGGTGTCGACCCCGCTCGGAAGTCGATGGTCGGGCGGGTGTCGGGTCAGTTGCGTGATCCACTCCAGCTCGCCGAAGTGGTGGTATCGGACGGGCTCTGACCCCGCCATTTCGCCGAACTGGTGTTGATCACGGTGGGTCTCCCAGACTGGGGACGAGCGCTTGGGTGTCCCAGAGTGGGGGAGACTGGTCCCAGATGGAGGGACCTCAGGCGGTTGTCGTGGCAGCCGATCGATCGACACCCGGCTCGCCGAGGTGGCGCCGCCACCTTGGAGGCGGGTCGGCTCAGGGGAGCGCGGGGTAGAGCGCGGCCACACCGCCGGACAGTCCGGCCTGGACCCGGCGCGCCACGTCGTCGGCGAGGATCTCGTAGCTGTCGGACTCGATGCCGTCGGCGGCGAGCCGGGCGACGTCGGCCGGGTGGGCCTTCGGGCCGGGTACGGCGGCGGCCATCTCGGTGTCCATGTAGCCCACGTGCAGGCCCGCGACGCGGACGCCCCGGCCGGCCAGCTCCTGGCGCAGGGCGTTCGTCATCGACCACTCGGCGGCCTTCGCCGCGCCGTACGCGCCGACGCCGGGGAACGTGAACCAGGACAGCGCCGACAGCACGTTCAGGATCGTGCCGCCGCCGTTGGCCACGATCTGCGGCGCGAACGCCCGTACCACCGACAGCGTGCCGAGGTAGTGCGTCTCCATCTCCAGCCGGATCTGCGCGAGGTCGCCGTCGAGCAGGTCGGTGCCGGTGCTCACGCCGGCGCTGTTGACCAGCAGCGTCACGTCCCCGGCCCGCTGCGCGGCGGCGGCCACCGATTCGGGGTCGGTGATGTCGAGGCGTACCGGGGTGACTCCGGGCAGGTCCACGGTGTCCGGGTTGCGGGCGCCGGCCCAGACGGTGGCGCCGCGTGCGACGAGTTCGGCGGCCAGGTGCCAGCCGAAGCCGCGGTTGGCGCCGGTGACCAGGGCGGTGCTTCCAGCGATCTTCATGTCTCGCTCCGAGGTGTGGGGAAGGGAGGGGTCAGGCGGACAGCAGGCCCGGACCGGGCAGGACGGCCAGCTCGCCGGGGGGTACGTCGTGCCCCGCGCCGCAGCGCAGCCGGGCGTGCACCGCGGCGCCGCACTCCTCGTGGGCCACCCGCACCGCCGGGCCCGCCTCGTCGGCGGCGTACGTGTCGCCCCACTGCCGCAGCGCGACGAGCACCGGGATCAGGTCGCTTCCCTTCGCAGTGAGCACGTACTCGTCGCGGGTGCGCTGCCCGGGCTCCCGGTAGGGACGCCGGTCGAGCAGCCCGTCGGCGACGAGCTGCTTGAGGCGTGCGGCGGCCACCGGCTCGCTGACGCCGACCCGCCGGGCGAAGTCGTCGAAGCGGCGGGTGCCGAACGACGCCTCCCGCAGCAGGAGCAGCGTGGTGCGGTTGCCGACCACCTCCAGCGCCCGGGCGATCGAGCAGTTGGCGGTGGACCAGGAGTCACGCTGCGCAAGGAGGTCCGTCATGGCGTCGACGGTACCCCCTGACTTAAGAAAGCAGAAGTCAGCTACCTCACAGCTGGCCGGGGAAGAACCCGTGCCGGGCCAGCGGCTCGACGATCTGGTGCTCCTCGTACGACAGGTGCGACAGCAGCGTGTCGGTGAGCAGGTCCACCGCCTCCTGGAGCTGCGTGAAGTCGCCGGGCCGCCGGACCAGCTCCACGAGCGCCCGGTCGACGCTCTCCACCACCCCGTGGATCACCACGTGCTCCTCCTCGAGGCGGTCCAGCACCGCGGCCAGCCCGGCCTCTGAGCGGCGCAGGTGCGGGAAGACCGAGGCGTCCTCCAGCCCGTGGTGCTGGGTGACCATCGTGCAGTAGGCCGCGCAGTACGCCCCGAGCGTCCAGTTGTTCTGCCGCATGGTCATCTCGTTGAGCGCGGCCCGCGCCCGGCCCGGCGAGACCGAGCCCTGCTTGACCTGTTCCAGCAGGTCGCGCACCTGGGCCAGCTCCTGGCGCAGATGGTCGTGCACGTCCACCAGGTGCTGCCCGGCGGCCTGTCCCCGGGCCGGGTAGACGTGTCCGGCCGGCGGCGGCGGAGCGCTCGGGCGGGTGGACTCGTCCCACGGGCGGCGCGCGCTCAGGCGTACCCCCGGGTCGGGGGTGGGGGTGACGCCGAGCGTGCTCGGGCCGCCGGCGTTGGTCGGCTCGTCGGCGGCCTCCCGGGCGCCGCCGGCGGGCGTGGCGCGCTCGGCGGCGACCAGTTCCCGGACCGCGGGCGCCACCTCCTGGCCGAAGATCTGGATCGCGCGCGGCTCGTCGCTGCCGAGGATGAACGTGGTGATGCCGTGCTCCAAAGTGAGCCCGGCCAGTTCCTCCACCCACTGCTCCGGCGGCCCGGCCAGGAAACCGGCCGACGAGCGGGCGAACGCGCCGGTCACGTTGAGCATGCGGCGGATCGCGGCCGGGTCGCGCCCGGCGGCCTGGGCGCCCTCGTCCACGAGCGCGTTCAGGGCGGGCAGCTCGTCGGGGCCCTTGGGCAGGTACGACAGGGACGGCAGCCAGCCGTCCGCGGCGCGGCCGACCAGGCGCAGCATGCGCGGCTTGTACGCGCCGACCCAGATGCCGACCGGATGCGCGGGCGCCGGGCCGCGCTTGGCGCCGACCACCCGGTAGTGCTCGCCGTCGACACGGATCATGCCGCGGCTGCCGGTGTCCCAGACCTCGCGGATCACCCGGATCGCCTCGTCGAGGGCGTCGACGGCGGCGCCGGGGGACAGGCGCCGCCCGCCCGCCGCCTCGATCGCGTCCCAGAACGCGCCCGCGCCGAGTCCCAGCTCGACCCGGCCGCCGGTGAGCAGGTCCAGGCTGGCGACGCTGCGGGCCAGCACCACCGGCTGGCGCAACGGCAGGTTGAGGACGTTTCCGGCCAGGCGGATGCGTTCGGTCGCCGCGGCCACGTAGGACATCAGCGTCCAGGTGTCCAGGAAGCCCGGCTGGTAGGGATGGTCCTGGAACGTGACCAGGTCCAGTCCGACCTGCTCGCACAGCCGGGCCAGCGCCACGACCTGGTCGGGCTGCCCGGCGGCGGGGGTGATGAAGCCGCCGAAGGTCAGCTCGTGTCCGTGATCGGTCATCCGTCAAGCCCTCCCGTGATCTTGCCTGGCCCTGCCACCGTAGCGCCGCCGCCGGTAGCCCGGCCGGGTGAAGAGCGTCACAAGAAGTGGACGATCGTCGCAAATCGCTCCTAGCGTCGGTTTCGTTCGCAGACGCGGACACCGCGGGCCGGAAACGCCAAATCCCGCCGCCGTCCCCGGTAACCGGACCTCGCGCGGGAGCGGGGGAACCACACGTTCCACGGTGCATCGTCACCTCGGGGTGAAGCCGCCGCCGGCGGCCGGGCTCCTCGGCCCGAACCCGACAGCTCACCTCGTCGGCGTGGAGGAATCCACATGGCAACTGAATACTCAGCCCGAAGCCGCCGTACCGCCCTCGGAGCGGTCCTGGCCGGCGCCGCCGTCGGCGCCGCGAGCCTGTTCGGCCCGGCCGTTCCGGCCAGCGCGGGCGTCAACTGGGACGCGGTCGCGCGCTGCGAGTCGGGCGGCAACTGGAAGATCAACACCGGTAACGGCTACTACGGCGGGCTCCAGTTCTCCCGCGCCACCTGGAACGGCTACGGCGGCAAGAAGTACGCCGCCCGCGCCGACCTGGCCAGCCGGTCCGAGCAGATCGCCGTCGCGGAGAAGGTGCGGCGCGGCCAGGGCATCGGCGCGTGGCCGGTCTGCGGCAAGAAGGGCGGCTCGGCGAGCGCGGCGACCCGGTCCGAGCGGGCCACCACAAAGGCGGCCCCGAAGCGGGCCGCCACGCGCAAGGCCGCGCCGGAGCGCGCGGCCACCCGCAGGGCCGCGCCGGAGCGCGCCACGACGACGGTGGCGCCGCAGCCGTCGTCCGGCGCCGGGACGTACCTGGTCCGGCGTGGGGACACGCTGTCGGAGATCGCCGTGACGCAGCGCGTCGACGGCGGCTGGCGCGCCCTGCACGAGCGCAACCGCGCAGTGGTCGGCGACGACCCCGGCCTGATCTTCCCCGGTCAGCGGCTGCGGCTGCGCTGACAGCGGTCCGAGAACGCCCGGCCGGGTCGCCCCGGCCGGGCGTTCGCCCCGTCCGCGACACGCCGCGTCGACGGTGTCCGGCCTGCTCCCGGCGTCCGGGAGACGGTCCGCGACGGCGGTGACCGCGATTCGTCGGAGCCGGTTGCTAGTGTCACGATGCTCGGCTAAGACGTGAAGAAAGCGCGGATATGACCAACGACCCGTTCTCGGCGGCCGCGAGCATCGACGAGCTGCTGACCCGCACGCAGCAGGCGCTCACCGCGATGCGCTCCCGGGCCTCGGCGCACGCCGACGGCGAGCCCGGCGACCTGCTGCGCGCCGAGGGCACGGCCGCCGGCGGCCGGGTCCGCGCGGTCGCCGTCCAGGGTGGCCGGCTGGATTCCGTGACGATCGACCCGGAGCTGGCCGGCGAGCCCCTCGACGTCCTCTGCGGACACTTCGTCACCGCCGCCAACGCCGCGCTGTCCGAGCTGGACGCCCGGGTCAGCGCGTCGGCGCGGGCCGACGCCGACGCGCTCGCCGCCCGGCTCGGCAGCATGGGCGACCAGGCCGAGCTGTTCGGCCGCGCGATGCACGAGGCGGCCGCGCGGATCCACCGCGACCGCGGCACCGCGTCCCAGGGCGCGCGCCGGGCCTGACACGGCGAAACGGCCGGCCCGACACGGCGGGACGCCGGGCCTGACACGGCGGGACGCCGGGCCTGACACGGCGGGACGCCGGGCCTGACACGGCGAGGCGGCCGGCCGCCGGGAGGACGACGACCGGCCGCGCACGCCACGGTCAGCTCAGGGTGACCGCGGTGTCGTCGACGACGAAGGACGTCTGCAACGAGCTGTCCTCCACGCCGCTGAACGAGATGGTCGCCGTGGTGCCTGCGAGCGACGAGATGTCGAAGGACCGCTGCACGTAGCCGGTGGCCTTGTTCAGGTTGGAGTACGTGGCCAGCGTGGTGCTGCCCGCCTTGACGGTGAGCTTGTCGTACGCAGTGCTGGTGGTCGACTCCGCGCTGTCGATGTGCAGCCAGAAGCTCAACGTCGCCCGGCAGCCGGCCGGGATCGTCACCGACTGGCTGAGCGTGTCGGTGTGCGACGAGCCGTACCCGTCCAGCCACGCCTTGTACGAGCCGCCGTGCGCGGCCTGGCCGCTGTCGGTGGTGATGACGCCGGACGAGGCGCTCCAGCTCACGTTGCCGGACTCGAAGCCCGGGTTGGCGAGCTTGTTGCCGGAGCAGCCGCCCGACGGCGGGGTGGTCGTGGTGCTCGGGGTGGGCGTCGGGGTGCCGCCGGCGCAGGTCGGGTCACCGGACTGGGCCGGCACGCTCACCGCGTCCCAGGCCGCCTTGACCGTGTTGAACTCCGCGCAGCTGCCCGGGTAGAGGTTCTTCGCCGCCTGGAGCGTCCAGGTGCGGTACTTCAGGTACGACGAGGACGAGGTCTTCAGCAGCATGCCGTTGTACATGATCTTCATGGCCTTCTGGATGCCCAGGCCGGTCACGCTGCTGCCGTTGCAGGTCGAGCTGGACGGCTGCCCGTTGGTCGGGCTGCTGCCGTTGGCGAGCAGGTAGAACCAGTGGTTGCCCGGGCCGGCCGCGGCGTGCACCTCGGTCGACGGGATGCTGCTGGAGTAGCAGTTCGGGTCGCCGAGCGCCGACGGGTTGTACATGTTGCGGATCGGGCCGGAGCCGACCAGGTTGATCTTCTCGCCGACCAGGAAGTCCGGCGCGTCGTAGCTGGACGGCTCGTTGGCGAACCACTCGGTGGCCGCGCCGAACGTATCGGCCACGAACTCCTGGGTGCCGCCGCCGGAGATGCCGCCCGGGGTGTTGTCGTCGATGCCGTGGCCGATCTCGTGCGCCACCACGTCCAGCGAGCCGATCCACTGGCCAGCGGTGTTCTTGCCGATCTGCACCTGGCTGCCGTCGTAGTAGGCGTTCTGGTCGTTGAGGCCCACCCGGATCGGCCAGTAGCCGCCGTTGCCGTTGGCGCCGTTGCGGCCCAGCCACTGGGCGAGCATCTTGTGCTCGGTCTGCGCGGAGAACAACGCGTCCACGCAGCCGGTCTCCTTGTTGGTGGCGGTGCCGTTGCCCCACACGTCGTCGGAGCCGCTGAACGTGGTGTTGTTGGCCGCGTCCTGGCAGCTCAGGTTGGTGACGGTCGGGTCCTTCATGGTGTACGTGGAGCCCGACTGGGTGGTGTTGAGCGTGAGCGGGCTGGGCCCGTTCCAGGCGCCGGTGCCGGTGCCGCGGACGACGTGCTCCTGCTTGCGCAGGACCGCGCCGGTGCGGGCGTCGACGTCGACGGTGAGCCGGCTCGGCCCGTCCGCGCCGGTGCCGCGAACAGTGGTCTCCCAGGCCAGCGCCGGTGCGGCGCCGAGCGTGTAGACCACGAGCGTGGTGCCCTCGACCGCGTTCACGGTCTTGAGCTGGGCGCGCGCCGTCTTCGCGGCGGCGGCCGGAGTCAGCGCGGGCGTGATGGCGAGGGCGCCGATGGGCCGCTGCTGGGCGACCGAGGCGTACTTCAGGTTGCCGGCCGAGTCCGTGGCGAGCACGAAGTCGCCGCCGACCACCGGGAGGCCCTTGTAGGTGCGCTCGTAGGGCACGTACTGGGTGCCCTCGGAGGAGATGACCGGCTTCTGGACGAACGCGTCGTCGGAGCCGGCCTGCAGGTAGGCGGGGCGGTTCGCGACCAGGGCGCGGGCCGAGTCGGCGGCGGTCGCGCGGGCCTGCGCCGGGTCGGGGGCGGCGGGTCCGGGTGGCGCGGCCTGCACGGCGGCGGCGGTGCCTGCGGCGAGCAGGCCGGCCGCGGCCGCGCCGGTGAGCGCGGCGAGGCGAGGTGAGAGTTTCACGGGGGTTTGCTCCTGTTCTACAGGCGCGCCGCACGGAGCCCGGTGGGGACGGGCGGCGCGGTGGTGCGAGGCAGGGTGACGGCCGGTCACCGGAGCTGCCGGCGTGGCTCCGGGTCGACAGATCGACCGTCGCGATTCGCCGGGGGTCGGCGGCTCGCTGGTGCACAATCACACGTCGCCCGAGCCCGGAGCAATGGGTGACCTGGGCAACGGCTGACAGTCGGGCGCGCCGCCGCGCGCGCCGATTTAGGCAACCATGATCTTCAATAGGCCCTGATCAGGGCGAACATCGCCGACGGTGGATGGACGCCGGTGCAAATTGCGGACGTTGCCGCTGTGTGCGAATGGCGCGCATAGACGCGAGGCCGCCGTCAGCGCGGCCGGGCGGCGGCCGGACCGCCGCCCGGCCGGGTCAGCGTGGGCCGCGGGTCCGCGTCGGCGACACGGTGGGCAGCGGCGGCAGCGACGGCGTCAGCGTCGGCCGCGAGGTCGGCCGCCCGGTCGGGTCCGGGCTCGGGCTCGACGAGGACGGGCTCGGGCTCGGCGACTCCGACGGCGTCGGCGCGGCGGTGGTCGCCGGCGGAGGCGCCGACCGGGTCGGCTCCGGGGTCTCGCCGGGGAACTTCGGCTGACCGAAGCGGTACTTGTCCGGGTCGAGCTTCATGGCCGCGGTGGCCCGGGTCATGAACTGCCGCCAGATCGGCGCGGCGCCGGTCGAGCCGTACACCTCGTAGCTGCCGCCCCTGGTCCGCAGCGGCTTGCCGTCGGTGGTGCCCAGCCAGACGGCCGAGGCGAGCGCGCCGGTCCAGCCGACCATCCAGGTGTGCACGTTCTGCGTGGTGCTCTGCCCGGCCTGCCAGGTGCCGGTCTTCCCGGCGGAGTCCCAGCCGTTGCCCAGCTCGGCGGCCCGCACGCGGCGCAGCGTCCAGTCGAGCTGGTCGATCGCCTCCCGGTCCAGGCCCAGGTCCGTCGTACGGAGCTGCTCGGTCCACACCTCCTCGTCGTCCTTGGTCACCGACCGGACGAAGTGCGCGTCGGCACGCTTGCCGCCGGCCGCGAACGTCGCCATCCCGTTCGCGTGGTCCTGCACGGTGATGCCGTACTGCCCGATCCCGACCTCGGTGGAGAACCGCTTCGCCACCTCGTCGGCCGGGTCGCTGCGCAGGTCGACGCGCTGCGGCCGGGGATTGCCCCGCACCGTCTCCCACATCGACTCCACGCCGGCCTGCCGCGCGGTCTCGATCACCTTGGCGGTACCCAGCTTCTCGGTCAGCTCGAAGTAGGTCACGTTCAGCGACGCGACAGTGGCCTCCCAGAGCGCGCAGTCCGGCTGGCAGGGCGCGCGCTCCGCGTTGCGGATCGGCCCGGCCGCGCTGCCCTTCGTCCGCCCCGAGGCGGGGAACTCCTTGGTGTCCGGCGAGTCGAACCGCTGCTTCACCGAGATCCCGTCGCGTACGGCGGCGGCCAGGTCGTACACCTTGAACGACGACCCCGGCGGATGCTGGCCGAAGCCGCGGGTCTCGCCGTTCTCGTCGTGGTACCAGCCGGCGTAGTCCGCGCCCGAGCCCTTGTCGCCGCCGTAGTAGCCGAGCACCCGGCCGGTGCCCGGCTCCACCGCCACCAGCGCGGCCTGCCAGTTGCGCGGCTGGCCGCGTACCGCCTGCGGCGCGGTGTCGCGGCGGATGTCCGCCGCCGCCTCGGCCGCGTCCTGCACGCGCTTGTCGATCGTGGTGACGATCCGGTAGCCGCCGTCGCGGATCACCTCGTCCGGCTTGCCGCGGAACGGCTCGGTCTCGCGCAGCTCGGCGAGCACATGGTTGACCACCAGGCCGGTCGGCCGGTCCAGGTCGGAGCGGCCCGCGTCCTTGTCGATCGGCCGGACCGTGTCCGGGTACGCGAGATCCGCCGCCTGCTGCGGCGTCAGGTAGCCGAGCTTGACCATGCCGTCGCGGATGTAGTTCCACCTGTCGATCGAGTTCTGCCGGGCCAGCGCGTTGCGGCGCGGATCGTAGCCGGGCGAGCCCTCCGGGTCGGCCGGGTCCGCCTCCGGCTGCTTCACCATCGCGCAGAGCACCATCGCCTCGGCCGGCGTGAGCTGCCGCGCGGCGGGCGCGTCCCGGCGCACCGTCTTGCCGAAGTACGTCTGCGCGGCCGCCTCGATGCCGTACGCGCCCCGGCCGAACGGCACGGTGTTCAGGTAGAAACCGAGGATCTCCTCCTTGGAGTACGCGTCGTCGAGCTTCCACGCGATCACCGCCTCGCGCAGCTTGCGGGAGTAGGTGACCCCGCGCAGGTCGGCGGCGATGCGCGCGTACTGCTGGGTGAGGGTGGACGCGCCCTGCCGCTGCCCGCCGCTCACGTTGGCCCAGGCCGCCCGCAGCACACCCTTGAAGTCGATGCCCTGGTTCGTCCAGAACGTACGGTCCTCGGCCGCCACGATCGCCTGCTTCGCCGAGTCGTTCATCTGGTCGTACGGCACGATGGTGCGGTTCTGCGCGCCCAGCTTCGCCATCGGCGTGCGCCCGTCTGCGTAGTAGACGGTGGTGGACTCGGGCAGCTTCAGGTCGCTGGGCGTCGGCACGCTGTCGAAGTAGTAGCCGCCGGCGACCAGCCCGCAGCCGGCCAGCAGCGTGCAGACCGCGAGGACGACCAGCAGACGCCGCCGCTTGCGCCTGGGGCGCACCTGGGTCGCGCCGCCCGGTTCCGGGGTGGATCCGCTGTTCCGCACGCGTTACCTCCGACTGCTCGGCTGAGTCGTGCCCGGCTCGCAGGCTAACCGAGCTGCGCCGACGGCACCGGCCGAAGAACCCGGACGGTGTGGCGCCGGTCCGGGCCGGGGCGGCGGTCGTCCACCCCGGCCCGGGGCTCAGCCGGTCAGCGTGCCGCCCAGCCGACGGCCCGGTCGTCGCGTTCCCGGCGGGCGGCCCGGCGGGTCCGCCACCTGTCGTTGCCGCCCGCGTGGAACGGCGCCGACCGCCACAACGACCGCACCGGCGTGCCGTCCGGGGCGGCGAACGTCTCCCGTTCGGCGTAGCCGAGCCGCCGCAGCAGCTCCTCCTCCTGCTCACCGGCGCACGGGTGCGCGTACGTGGGCAGGCTCAACGTGTCCATCCGGCGCTGCGCCGCGGACAGCGCCTGCGTCGCGCCGCCCCGGGGCGCGGCCAGCAGCGCCAGATGGTTGTGCGGCTCGGCAGGACGGCGTGCCGCCAGTTCCTCACCGAGGCGGCGGAACCGGTCCTCGTCCGTCCCGGCGGCGCCGGCGAGCCGGTCGGCGTACCGGTGGGGGGCGGGGATCGGGCGGTAGCGGTGGAACCACACGGTGGCGGCGCTGCCGTCGGGCAGCAGGAACGCGTCGCCGAACAGCAACGCGTGTTCGGTCCAGATCCGCGCCACGGCGGCGAGGACCGGCAGGCGGCGGGACTTGTCGGGGACGAGCCAGGCGGCCAGCGCGGTGGGCGCGAGGGCCTCGGCGACGAGATCGGCGATCCGGCCGATGTCGCACCATCGGGCGCGGACGACGGGCAGGGCTGTGCTCATGAACGAACTCCTGTTTTCCAGGCGTGGTCGGGTCGGTTACGGGCGCCGGACGACTGTCGACGGCGCCGCCGCGGCATGCGGCAGTCGGGCGGGACACGCCCGCTCCGGATCGGAGGTGGTGCCTGTGGAGTCCGCTCAGGCAGGTCTGGTGCCGGGGCGCGACGTGCGCGACGGCGGCAGCGGGTCGGCCGACGGTCGCGCGTACCCGTGGGTCAGCGTCGGCAGTCGCCAGCGGTTCGCGTCCGCGTCGGTGGCCTCGCTGTGCACCGCGCCGCCGCCGTGGGTGACGCCGTCGAGCGGCAGCGGCAGGGCGGGTGTGGTCGTGACGTGCGCGGCCGGACCGACGGTCGCCGGTGCCCGGCTGCGTACGGGCTCGACCCACCGTGTGCCGACGACGGTGAGGCTGCGCGCCGCCGGGGCGGCGAGGACCGGCCCGCCGAGGCGGGGCGGCGTGTCGTGCGCACGCTCGGGAGCCGGTGCCGGCGTCGCGGCCGGGTCGGCCGGGACGATCGGGGCGCCGGGAGCGGCCGGGCCGGGCACGGGCTCGCCGGGCGCCGGGGGCGAGCCGGGTTCCGGCGCGGCCGGCGGGTCGATCAGATCGGTCACCGGGCTGAGCGGATCGAGCACCGGATCCAGCGGGTCGAGTACCGGTTCCAGGCCCCGCCAGACCGGGCCGAGGATCGGGCGCAACGGCTCCACGACCGGGGCCAGCACGTCCGCCACCGGGTCGAGCACGCCTGCCCTCAGCGGGTCGGTGACCGGGCGCAGACCCTCCGCGACCGGCGCGAGCACGTGGTCGCGTACCGGATCGGTGACGGGGCGCAGGCCGTCGGTGACGGGCGCGAGCACGTGGTCGCGTACCGGCGTCACCACCGCCTCGACCACCCGGCCGGTGGCCGGCGCCGTGGGGGCCGGCTGGGCCTTCGGCCGGCCCGTGCCGGGCAACGGCGTTCCGGATGCGGGCGTGCCGGGCTTCGGCGCGGTCGCGTCAGGTGCGGGCACCGGCGCGGCGGAGTCGGACGCAGGCGCGGGCGCGGCAGGCGTCGCCGGCTGCGCCGCGGCGTCACCGGATCCGGTGGAGGGCGCGGCGCCCGTTCCGGACGTGGGCAGGCCGAGCACCGTTCCGAGCGTGTGGGTGAGCACCCCGACGGTGGCGGTGAGCGGGCCGGACGGCTCGCGGTCGGCGGCGTGGGCGGCCGAGCCGGATGCGACCTCGTGGACGCCCCAGACGACCGCCACGGCACCGAGCAGCAGGCCGAGGCGCAGCGTGCAGCGCGCCATCCACCCGGTCCGTTCCGACATCCCGCACCCTTCGGATCCACGCCCGGCGGCACCGATCGACGCCCCGCACTGTACCCAACGTGGCGGCCCGGGCACAGTACGCCGTCGATCCGTGTCGGGCGCGTCGCGCCGGGCGCAGGCGTGGGATCCGCGGCGTCCGGGTACCAGCCGGCCATGGACACGCGCACGGCCGAACGCCCGGACACCACCCC
>NZ_LEKG01000351.1:0-1953 GCF_001029515.1 Micromonospora sp. RV43
GGCCGTGGCCGGGCGGGTGCCCGCCGTCGTGCCGTTCCTGCGCCTGCAGGTCAGCACCCAGGCCAGCGCCCCGGTCGAGCGTTTCCGCCCCTCGACCCTGTCGCTGGCCCCCTCGCCGCCTGGAGTGGAAGGAGACTCGACGTGACCCGCGAGCAGCGCCGCAGCCGACACCCACGCCGCCGGGTGCCGCGGCTGCGGGGAGACCGGGGTTCGGTCAGCGTCGAGATGGCGCTGAGCTACGTACCGCTGATGGTCCTGGCCGCCCTCGCAGTGGTGGCGTGCCTGCGCCTGGCCTCGGCCGCCATCGACGTCAACTCCGCAGCCGCCGCCGCGGCCCGCCAGGCGTCCCTCGCCCGCACCCCCGGCGAGGCCCGCGCCGCAGGTGCCGACGGCGCCTCCGCAACCCTGGCCGGGCGGGCCTTTACCTGCCAGCCGTCCACCGTCACCGTCGACCCCGGCGCGTTCGTCCCCGGCGGGCAGGTCAGCGCCACCGTGGCGTGCACCGTCCGCCTCGAAGACCTCTACGGCCTCGGCCTGCCCGGCACGATCACCATCCGCGGCACCTCACACCAGCCCCTCGACACCTACCGCGGGACAACGGCGCCATGAACCGGCTGCGTACACGCCTGCGGCAGGCCCGCCACGACGACCGAGGCCAGATCACACCGTGGACGATCTTCGGCGTCGTCCTCGTCCTCATCCTCGCCGGCCTGGTCCTCGACCTGGGCCTGGGCATGTCGGACAAGGTGCGGCTGCTCGACGTCGCGCAGGGCGCCGCCCGGGCCGGCGCCCGCGAGATCGACCTCGCCACCTATAGGGCCACCGGCACTGTCCAGCTCCAGCCCGCCCAGGCTGCCGCAGCCGCGCGGAGCTTCGCCCAACAGGCCGGCGTTGACGGGCAGGTCACCGCGTCCGCCACCCCCACCGCCGTCACCGTCACCATCAGCGGCACCCGGCCCACGCAGCTGCTGCACCTCGTCGGGATCAGCGCACTGCCGGTGTCCGCGACCGCGACCGCCAGCCCTCTGACCGGCGTCACCGCACCGAATTGACCAGGACCGCCACGCCACGACCGGGAGCCCCAGTGTTCGCATTCCTCGCCGCCACCGCCCGCCGGCTGGCCGGACTCGGGATCCTGGTGCTGCTCACCGCCGGCGTGCCGTACGCGCTCATCCGATACGTCGGCTGGCCGCTACCCCGCGAGGTCCCCACCTGGCAGGACGTCGGCACCGCCCTCACCTCACCGCTCACCGACGCCATGCTCGGCAACGCCCTCGTCTGCCTGCTCTGGGCGGCGTGGGCGGCGTTCATCTGGTCGCTGATCGCCGAGGTCGCCGAAACCGCCACGGGCATCCGCCTGCCGCAACCCCGAGCCATCGCGCCGGCCCGCGGGCTCGCCGCCATCCTGGTGGCCGCCATCACCGGCGGCGTCCTCGCCACCGCCGCCCAGGCCGCACCGACCCTCACCCAGCCAGCACAAGCGACAACCACCCACACCAACGCCACCGCTCCGGCTACGGCGACCGCCGTGCCCAGCAGCACCATGCGGCTGGTGACCACGGACGGGCACCACACGCAGGCCTGGCAGGCAGCCGTGTCGACGTCCGCCCTGCCGGACATGAGGTATCCGGTGCCGGCGCGGCTGGTAGCGGGCCACGTAACGCTTGTGTCGTCCGGCCAGACCTACACATGCGAGGTGCGGCGCGGGGACACCCTGTCGAAGATCGCCCAGCAGTGGCTCGGCGACGCCAACCGGTGGCCGGAGATCTTCGCCCTCAACCGGGGCACCCACTTCCGCGACATCGGCGGCACCCTCACCAACCCGAACCTGATCTATCCCGGCTGGACCCTGGAACTGCCCGACGACGCCACACCACCAGCCGGCACACCCCGGACCCCGCCACCCGCCGACCCCCCGGCGGCAGGCCCCGAACAGCCGGGAACCGGCACCAC
>NZ_LEKG01000352.1:0-1953 GCF_001029515.1 Micromonospora sp. RV43
GGCCGTAGCCGGCCGGGTGCCCGCCGTCGTGCCGTTCCTGCGCCTGCAGGTCAGCACCCAGGCCAGCGCCCCGGTCGAGCGTTTCCGCCCCTCGACCCTGTCGCTGGCCCCCTCGCCGCCTGGAGTGAAAGGAGACTCGACGTGACCCGCAAGCAGCGCCGCAGCCGACACCCACGCCGCCGGGTGCCGCGGCTGCGGGGAGACCGCGGTTCGGTCAGCGTCGAGATGGCGCTGAGCTACGTACCGCTGATGGTCCTGGCCGCCCTCGCAGTGGTGGCGTGCCTGCGCCTGGCCTCGGCCGCCATCGACGTCAACTCCGCCGCCGCCGCCGCGGCCCGCCAGGCGTCCCTCGCCCGCACCCCCGGCGAGGCCCGCGCCGCAGGTGCCGACGGCGCCTCCGCCACCCTGGCCGGGCGGGCCTTCACCTGCCAGCCGTCCACCGTCACCGTCGACCCCGGCGCGTTCATCCCCGGCGGGCAGGTCAGCGCCACCGTGGCATGCACCGTCCGCCTCGAAGACCTCTACGGCCTCGGCCTGCCCGGCACGATCACCATCCGCGGCACCTCACACCAACCCCTCGACACCTACCGCGGGACAACGGCGCCATGAAACGGCTGCGTACCCGCCTGCGGCAGGCCCGCCACGACGACCGAGGCCAGATCACCCCGTGGACGATCTTCGGCGTCGTCCTCGTCCTCATCCTCGCCGGCCTGGTCCTCGACCTGGGCCTGGGCATGTCGGACAAGGTGCGGCTGCTCGACGTCGCGCAGGGCGCCGCCCGGGCCGGCGCCCGCGAGATCGACCTCGCCACCTACAGGGCCACCGGCACTGTCCAGCTCCAGCCCGCCCAGGCTGCCGCAGCCGCGCGGAGCTTCGCCCAACAGGCCGGCGTTGACGGGCAGGTCACCGCGTCCGCCACCCCCACCGCCGTCACCGTCACCATCAGCGGCACCCGGCCCACCCAACTGCTGCACCTCGTCGGGATCAGCGACCTGCCGGTGTCCGCGACCGCGACCGCCAGCCCTCTGACCGGCGTCACCGCACCGAACTGACCAGGACCGCCACCCCAACGACCGGGAGCCCCAGTGTTCGCATTCCTCGCCGCCACCGCCCGCCGGCTGGCCGGACTCGGGACCCTGGTGCTGCTCACCGCCGGCGTGCCGTACGCGCTCATCCGATACGTCGGCTGGCCCCTGCCCCGCGAGGTCCCCACCTGGCAGGACGTAGGCACCGCCCTCACCTCACCGCTGACCGACGCCATGCTCGGCAACGCCGTCGTGTGCCTGCTCTGGGCGGCGTGGGCGGCGTTCATCTGGTCGCTGATCGCCGAGGTCGCCGAAACCGTCACGGGCATCCGCCTGCCGCAACCCCGAGCCATCGCGCCGGCCCGCGGGCTCGCCGCCATCCTGGTGGCCGCCATCACCGGCGGCGTCCTCGCCACCGCCGCCCAGGCCGCACCGACCCTCACCCAGCCAGCACAAGCGACAACCGCCCACACCAGCGCTACGGCTACGGCTACGGCAACCACCGTGCCCAGCGGCGCCGTGTGGCTGGTGAGCACGGATGGGCACCACACGCGGCCCTGGCAGACAGCCGCGTCGGCGTCCGCCCTGGCGGACATGGGAGATCCGGTGCCGGCCCGGCTGGTAGCGGGCCACGTGACGCTCGTGTCGTCCGGGCAGACCTACACGTGCGAGGTGCGGCGCGGGGACACCCTGTCGAAAATCGCCCAGCAGTGGCTCGGCGACGCCAACCGGTGGCCGGAGATCTTCGCTCTCAACCGGGGCACCCACTTCCGCGACATTGGCGGCACCCTCACCAACCCGAACCTGATCTACCCCGGCTGGACCCTCGAACTGCCCGACGACGCCACACCACCAGCCGGCACACCCCGGACCCCGCCACCCGCCGACCCCCCGGCGGCAGGCCCCGCACCGCCGACACCGCCACCGT
>NZ_LEKG01000041.1:0-43377 GCF_001029515.1 Micromonospora sp. RV43
GCGTTCCCCGCCGAAATCGCCGACGAGCAGCGTGACGTCCAGGTCGCCGTCGCGGAAGCGGGGCAGGTCGGCGTGGTGGGCGAAGTCCGGGTCACCGGCACGGGCCGGGTCGGGCAGCGCCACCCACAGCTGCACGCCGTGCATCAGCGGCGGGTGGACCAGCGGGGAACGCTCGGAGTGGGCGATGCCGCGCCCGGAGGTCATCACGTTGAGCTGGCCCGGTCGGATGGGCTGCACGTTGCCGAGGCTGTCGCGGTGCAGGATCTCCCCGTCGAGCAGCCAGGTGACGGTCTGCAGCCCGGTGTGCGGGTGCGGCGGCACCTCCATGCCGGGCCGGTCGGCCACGTCGTCGGGCCCGAAGTGGTCGACGAAGCACCAGGCGCCGACCATCCGGCGCTGCCGCTGCGGCAGCAGCCGGCGCACAGTGGTGTAGCGGCCGAGCGGGACGTCGTGGCCGGGCAGCAGCACGCTGCCCGGGTCGGTCGGGCCGACGCCCGGCGGGAGCGTCTGCGCGGGCAGGGATTCGGTGCGGTCCACCGCCCGACTGTACGCTCACTCCGCGGTGACGCTCACCGCGTTCGCACCCCCGACCAGGTCGAGGTAGAGCCGGTCGGCAGCCCGGTCCCAGCCCGGTGAGCTGACCAGGTCACCGGCGGCGATCCCGCCGCGACGCTGGTCGTACAGGGTCAGGGAGCCGGCGCCGGAGGCCACCCGCACCCGGGCCGGCGGCCCGCCGGGCACGGTGACCGTGAGTTCGCTGACCCCGCCGGTCATCCGGACGGTGAGCGAGCCGTCGAGCCGGGGCAGCAGCAGCCGGGTACGCGACGCGCCGCCGACCAGGTCGATCCCGGCGAGCCGGGCCTCGCCCAGGTCGAGCCGCTGCTCGCTGACGCCGCCGAGCAGCCGCAGCCGCCAGGTGACCCGGGAGTTGAGCACCACCTCGACGGCGGCCGGGCCGGGGCGGCCGTTCTCCTCGATCCGCAGCCGGACCCGGTCGCCCACGAGCTGCGGGCGGGGCGTCACACCCGAGCCGTCCGGCGCGCCGATCCGGTAGAGGTCGTCGCCGAGGTCGGCGGCCCGCAGCGTGAACCGGGTCAGCCCGTCGACCAGCTCGAACTGGGCGCGCTGCCGGTTGCCGCGGGGCGCGGCGAGCGTCTCGGCGCCGGCCACCTCGGCGGCGCCCGCCCCGCCGGAGCCACCGCCGGGAGCGGGCGACGGCGGGGCGCCGCCGGAGAAGACCACGCCGAGACGGGCCGGGTTGGACAGCGTCACCGCCACGGCCACCGCGCCGAGCACCACCACCAGCACCGCCGCCGCCGCGAGCAGCCGGGCTCCGCCGGACCAGCGGGGCCTGGCCAGGCCGGGGTCGTCCTCGGATGCGGTCATGGTCGTCCCCTCTCGCCGGTCCCCATCGGGTCATACGTCTGCGTCGGCGTCTCGGTTCATTCCCACTCCGGTACGCGAGCGCACCTTGCCGGCGCACGCGGCCAGCACGGCGTGCGCGTCCAGACCGAGACTCTCGATGGCGACCAGCGCGGTGAACGCCACGTCGGCCAGCTCGGCGGCGACCTCCTCGCGGGTGTGCGTCACCCCCTTGCGCGGGTTCTGCCCGAGCAGGCCGATCCAGGCCGCGGCGACCTCACCGGCCTCCTCGCCGATCTTGAGGATGCGACAGGTCAGTTCGGTGTCGCCGCGGCCGTTCGCGGCGTCGAGCCAGGCGCGCGCGTCCCGCGCCGTCGTCCAGATGGTGGCGTCCACGCGGACCAGTGAACCGCACCCCGCACACCGTTCGTATCCTGGGGCGACGCAGGCCGGAGGGCCTGCGTCCCAGGCGAGAGGAGGTGCCCGTGATGCCGGAGATCGTCGAGTCGGTGTTCGCCGGCGTGGTCGCCCGGAACCCGGGAGAGCCCGAGTTCCACCAGGCGGTCCGCGAGGTGCTGGAGAGCATCGGTCCGGCCCTGGCCCGGCATCCGGAGTACGCCGAGGTGGTCGAGCGCGTCTGCGAACCGGAGCGGCAGGTCATCTTCCGCGTGCCGTGGGAGGACGACCGGGGCCGGGTGCGGGTCAACCGCGGGTTCCGGGTGGAGTTCAACAGCGCGCTCGGCCCGTTCAAGGGCGGCCTGCGCTTCCACCCGTCGGTCTACCTGGGCATCGTGAAGTTCCTCGGGTTCGAGCAGATCTTCAAGAACGCGCTGACCGGCCTGTCCATCGGCGGCGGCAAGGGCGGCGCGGACTTCGACCCGAAGGGCCGCTCCGACCGCGAGGTGATGCGGTTCTGCCAGAGCTTCATGACCGAGCTGTACCGGCACATCGGCCCGCAGACCGACGTGCCCGCAGGTGACATCGGGGTGGGCGGCCGGGAGATCGGCTACCTGTTCGGGCAGTACAAGCGCATCACCAACCGGTACGACGCGGGCGTGCTCACCGGCAAGGGCCTGGCGTACGGGGGCGCGCAGGTGCGCCGGGAGGCGACCGGGTACGGGGCGGTGTTCTTCGCCGACGAGATGCTCCGCCAGGCCGGGGACAGCCTGGAGGGTAAGCGGGTGGTGGTGTCCGGCTCCGGCAACGTGGCCATCTACGCGATCGAGAAGGTGCACCAGCTCGGCGGCACTGTGGTGGCGTGCTCGGACTCCGGCGGCTACGTGGTCGACGAGAAGGGCATCGACCTGGCGTTGCTGCGCGAGCTGAAGGAGCAGCGCCGGGGACGGCTGGCCGAGTACGCGGAGCACGCGCGCAACGCGGTGGCGGTCGCGGACCGCAACGTGTGGGAGGTCCCCTGCGACCTGGCGCTGCCCTGCGCCACGCAGAACGAGATCGGCGGCGCGGAGGCGGCCGCGCTGGTAGCGGGCGGCTGCGTCGCGGTGGTGGAGGGGGCGAACATGCCCACCACGCCGGAGGCGGTGCGGATCCTCGGCCGGGCCGGGGTGCGGTTCGCCCCGGGCAAGGCCGCCAACGCCGGCGGGGTGGCGGTGAGCGGGCTGGAGATGCAGCAGAACGCCAGCCGCGACACGTGGACGTTCGGCGAGTCGGAGCAGCGGTTGCGCGAGATCATGCGGGACGTGCACGACAGGTGCTGGGCGACCGCTGAGGAGTTCGGCCTGCCCGGCGACTACGTGGCCGGGGCGAACATCCAGGGGTTCCGGCGGGTGGCCGAGGCGATGCTGGCGCACGGCCTGGTCTGAGCGGTCCGCGGGACGGACGCCGGCGCAGCGGTCACTCAGCGATTGACAGCTCTCGACGCCCGGCCTAGGTTCAGGGCGCTACCGGCCGGTAGGCATCCGTCCCGCGTCGTCACCCCCGTCCCGGGGTGGCACCCGTCCCCCGGGGAGCAGCGATGCAGCCCTCACCCGTCCGTCGCCGGCTGCTCGCCGTCGGCGCGGCCCTCGCGCTGACGCTCGGCCTCACCGGCGCGGCCCCCGCCGCCGCCACCACCGGCCGCGACGACGGCAGCGGCCCGCTGCCCGGCTACACCATCGTCAACCCGCCGCTGCCGCCGCTCGTGGTCGGCGGGGCCGCCACCACCGTGCGGCAGGGCGTGCACGCCAACGCCGGGTACGTCATCGAGATCCCGGCGCGCTGGAACGGCGAGCTGGTGATGTGGGCGCACGGCTACCGCGGCCAGGGCACCGAACTGTCGCCGGAGCCGCCCGGCTTCGACCTGCGGCAGCGCCTGGTGGCGCAGGGGTACGCGTGGGCGTCGTCGTCGTACGACCGCAACGGCTACGACGTGCGCTCCGGCGTTCGCGGCACCCGCGCCCTGGCCGACCTGTTCAGCCGGACCGTCCGGCGCCCGCACCGGGTACTGATCGCCGGCGTGTCGATGGGCGGCCACGTCATCGGCCGGTCGCTGGAGCAGTACCCGGGCTACTACGCCGGGGCGCTGCCGATGTGCGGGGTGCTCGGCGACCAGGAGCTGTTCGACTTCTTCCTGGACTACAACCTGGTCGCGCAGGCGCTGGCCGGGGTGCGCGCGTACCCGACGCCGCCCGACTACCTGACCTCGGCGGTGCCCCGGATCCAGGTCACGCTCGGCCTCGCCGGGCTGACCCCGGGCGGCCCGGACACCACGAACGACCTCGGCAAGCAGCTGCGCGCGGTCACAGTGGACCGTTCCGGCGGGCCGCGGCCGGGCGCCGACGCCGCGTTCGCGGTGTGGAAGGACTTCCTGTTCGGCATCGCCGTCGGCGAGGCGGACGGCTCCCCCGCCCGGCGGCCCGGCCAGCTCGCCACGAACCTGTTCACCAGGTACACGCCGAACCAGCCGGTGAACCTCAACGCCACGGTGCAGCGGGTCGCGCCGGAGAACCTGCGCCAGCGGCTCGCGCCCGGCCTGACCGAGGTGCCCCGGATCGCCGGGCGGCCCACCGCGCCGGTGCTCAGTTTGCACGGGCTCGGCGACCTGTTCGTGCCGTTCGGTATGGAGCAGGCGTACGCCCGGGACGTGGCCCGGCACGGACGGTCCCGGCTGCTGGTGCAGCGGGCCGTGCGCACCGCGCAGCACTGCGAGTTCAGCCCGGCCGAGGCCGGCGCCGCCTGGGACGACCTGACCCGCTGGGTCCGCACCGGCAAGCGCCCGGCCGGTGACGCGGTCACCGACCGGCGCGCGGTGGCGGCGCCGGACTTCGGCTGCCGGTTCAGCGACCACGCCGCCCGGGCCGCCGGCGCCGGCACCCGCCCGCTCTACCCGCCGTGCTGACCCTGCCTCAGTCCTCCGCCCGGGAGTACCAGCCGCCCCGGTAGACGGTGCCCTGCGGGGTCGGCTGCGGCTCCGGCGGCGCCTCCGCCTCCTGCGGCGCCTCCGCCTCCTGCGGCACGTCCCCGGCGGTGCGGCGGGAGCGGCGGACGCGGCTGACCACGAACCAGCAGACACCGGCCACCACGGCCACGATGACGACCTTCTGGAACGTGCCCGCGTACGCCTCGACCACGTGCCACTGCTCGCCGAGCAGGTAACCGGCGAGCACGAACGTGGTGTTCCAGATCAGGCTGCCCAGCGCGGTGTAGAGCAGGAATACCGGAACCGGCATCCGTTCCACTCCGGCCGGGATGGAGATGAGACTGCGGAAGATCGGAATCATCCGGCCGAAGAACACCGCCTTGACGCCGTGGCGCAGGAACCACGCCTCGGTGCGGTCCACGTCCTCCAGCTTGATCAGCGGCAGCCGCGCGGCCAGGGCGCGCATCCGGTCCCGCCCGAGGGCCGCGCCGATGTAGTACAGCGCCAGCGCGCCCACGATCGACCCGAGCGTGGTCCAGAAGATGGCGCCGGCCAGGCTCATCCGGCCCTGGCTCGCGGTGAAGCCGGCCAGCGGCAGGATCACCTCGCTGGGGATGGGCGGGAACAGGTTCTCCAGGGCCACCGCGAGGCCGGCGCCCGGCCCACCGAGCCGTTCCATCAGGCCGGTGACCCAGCCGGCTACTCCGTCGCCGGACGGTTCCGCGGCCCGCGCGGTGCTCGCCCGGGGGACGGCGAGCAGCTGTGCGTTTCCGATCATCGGACCAACGTTACGGGGCGAAGCCGCGGACGACCACGCGTCATGGAAACCATTATCGTGTACGTCATGCGTACGCCGTTGCGGATCGCCGTCGCCCAGCCGCTGACCCGCTCCCACGACGTCGAGGGCAACGCCGCCCGGCACGCCGACGCGGTACGCGCCGCCGGGGCGCGCGTGGTGGTCTTCCCGGAGATGTCGCTGACCGGGTACGAGCTGACCGCCGCGCCGCTGGACCCGGCCGACCCGAGGCTCGCGCCTCTGCGGGCGGCCTGCGCAGAGACCGGCACGCTGGCGCTGGCCGGGGCGCCGGTGCCCGGCCCGCACATCGGGGTGCTCGTGATCGACGCGGAGGGCGTGCGGGTCGCGTACCGGAAGATGTTCCTGGGTGGCGCGGAGCCGCGGCACATGCGACCGGGCCGGGAGCCGGCGGTGCTCGATGTGGACGGCTGGCGGCTGGGGCTGGCGGTGTGCAAGGACACCGGCACGCCGGAGCACGCGGCGGCCACTGTGGCGCTCGGCGCGGACGCCTACCTGGCCGGGGTGCTCGAGTCGGCCGACGACGCGGCCGTGCCGGACGAACGCGCCCGCCGCGTCGCCGCCGAGCACGGCGTGTGGGTGGCGACGGCCAGTTTCGCCGGCTCGACCGGAGGCGGGTACGCGCGGGCCGCGGGTGGTTCCGGGATCTGGTCACCGGCGGGTGAGCCGGTGGTCCGCGCCGGCACGGGCGTCGGCGAGGTGGTCACCGGGACGCTGCGCTGACGGTCAGCCTTCGTCGGCGGCGCCGCCGCGCAGCCGTTCGTAGCCGTCGATCAGCTTGCGCAGCGCGGCGGCGGTGACCGGATCGATCTTGTCGTCCTCGGCCGCGTCCTCGATCTTCTCCCGCAGGTCCTCGACCCGCTTGTCGCGGTCCTTCGGCTTGCCCCGGTCCAGCTCGGCGGCCTTCTTCCGCAGGTCGTCGGCCGTCTTGCGGTCGATCAGCCCGATCGCCTCGGCCCGGTCGAGCAGCTCACCGAACCGGTCGCCGAGCTGACGCAGCGTCACCGGCTCGGCTGCCGCCGACGTCGGCGCGGCACTGCTGGGCTCCGGGGCGGGCGGTTCGGCGGCACGCGTCGACGGGCCGGCGGTGGGCGCGGCGGCCGGCGGCGTGCCGGAGCCGTCGCCCCACACCAGCGAGCCGACCACCGCGAGCAGCAGCACCACGGCACCGGCGACGAGCAGCCCGAGCAGCCGATTCGACGAGACCGCCCGGCGCGGCGGCGCGACGGGACGTGCCGGCGGGACCGGGCGGGACGCGGCGGCCGGGGACCGCTCGACGAGGGTGGGCGGGTGCGCCACCGGCGCCACTGTGGGCAGGATCGCGGTCGGCGGGTCCACCGGGCGGCCCGCGCCGAGCCGGTCGGCGAGCCGGGCCGCGGTGGGCCGCCGCTCCGGGTCCGCCGCCAGGCAGGCCAGGACCAGGTCGGCGATCTCCGGCGGCAGGCCGGGCACCCGCAGCGGCGGGACCGGCGGCCGGTTACGCCGCACGTCCAGCACGTCGTCCCAGCTGCGCACCGGCAGCGGCGCCTGACCGGTGAGGCTGCGGTACAGCAGCACGCCGAGCGCGTACACGTCGCCGGCCGGGTTCGCCGGGCCGGGGTCGAGCCGTTCCGGGGCGAAGTAGGCGGGAGTGCCCATCAGCAGCGCGCCGGTCTGCCCGGTGACCGGGTGCGGGCCGGCGGGCGCGGCGATGCCGAAGTCGAGCACCTTCGCGCCGGTCTCGGTGAGCATCACGTTCGCCGGCTTGACGTCGCGGTGCACCACGCCGATCCGGTGCGCCGCGGCCAGCGCCCCGGCGACCTGCCCGGCCGTGCGGACCGCGTCCGGCCAGGCCAGCGGCCCGCCGGCCAGCCGGTCGGCGAGCGTCTGGCCCTCCACCAGCTCCATCACCAGGTACGGGACCACGACGCCGCCGTCCAGCGTCGCCTCGCCGTAGTCGTACACCTGGGTCACGTGCGGGTGGGTGAGCCGCGCCGCCGCGCGGGCCTCGCGCTGGATGACCGCCCGCAGTTGCGGATCGGCGGCGAGCTGCCCGGCGAGGGCCTTGACCGCGACGGGCCGGTGCAGCACCTCGTCGTCGGCGCGCCACACCTCGGACATCCCGCCGAGGCCGATGCGTTCGCGCAGGACATATCGGTCGTGCAGGCGCAGGGCGGGCGTGAAAGGCGACATGATGCCTCCAGTCTGCCCGTCCGGTCCCCGTGCCCGTCAACCGCCCGGCGCGAGGGCCCGGGTCAGGGCTTGCGGGCGACCCCGCCGTACATGCTGACGTCGACCACCGACGGGCGCGGCTCGGGCTCGCCGTCGGCGCGCCACTCGGCGACCGAGCAGACGCCCGGCTCGACCAGCTCCAGGCCGTCGAAAAAGCGCACGACCTCCTCCCGGCTGCGCAGGTTGATCACGCCGTGCGGACCGCCGCCGCGGGCTGCCGCCTTCGCCTCGGCGGCCAGCTCCTCCGGCAGGTAGTCGTGGGTGGCGTGCGAGGCGGCCAGGTAACTGCCGACGGGCAACGCGTCCAGCAGGCGGCCGACGATCGCGTACGGATCTTCGCCGTCGGGCACGAAGTGCAGCACCGCCAGCAGCATCAACGCCACCGGCTGGGAGAGATCCAGCGTGCGGCGCAGGTCGGGGTGGGCGAGGATGCGCTCCGGGTCACGCAGGTCCGCGTCGAGGTAGGCGGTGGCGCCCTCGGGCGAGCTGGTGAGCAGCGCGCGGGCGTGGGCCAGCACGATCGGGTCGTTGTCGACGTAGACCACCCGGGCGCGCGGGTCGGTCGACTGCGCCACCTCGTGCGTGTTGTCGGCGGTGGGGATGCCGGTGCCGATGTCCAGGAACTGCCGGATGCCCGCCTCGCCGGCCAGGTGCCGCACCGCGCGACGCAGGAACCGCCGGTTCTCCAGCGCGCTGATCCGGATGGTCGGGAACCGGGCGGCCATCGCGTCGCCGGAGTCGCGGTCGGCCTGGAAGTTGTCCTTGCCGCCGAGCCAGTAGTTGTACCGGCGGGCGGGATGCGCCACCGTGGTGTCGATCCGGCCCGACTCGGATGCCGTACCTGGTGCGTCGCTGGTCAAGGCCACCTCCACGACTCGCGTGCCACCGTCCACTGTCTCCGGTCGCCGTCATGCTACTGCCCGGCGCCGCGCCGCTCAGGCCGGGTACAGCTCGTCGCGCATGCGGGCCAGCAACTCGGGGGTCCGCTCCGGCGGCGCGGCCTCCACGCACAACCTCTCCATCGCCTCGGCGTAGAAGTCGAGGTCGTCGCGCTTGTCCAGGTAGATCGCGCTGGTGAGCTGCTCGATGTAGACGATGTCGGGCAGGTCGGCGTCACCGAAGCGCAGGATGCTGAACGCGCCGCTGGCCGCGGCGTGCCCGCCGGCGGCGAACGGGACTATCTGCAACCGCACGTGCGGGCCCGAGGTCGCCTCGATCAGCGCGTCCATCTGCTCGCGCATCACCGCGGCACCGCCGATCGGGCGGCGCAGCACCGCCTCGTCGAGCACCGCCCACAACTGCGGCGGGTTGGGGCGCCGCAGCAGTTCCTTGCGCTGCATCCGCAGCTCCACCCGCCGGTCCAGCTCCGCCGCCGACGCGCTGCGGTGGCCGAGCAGGATCACCTCCCGGGCGTACGCGGCGGTCTGCAACAGGCCGGGCACGAACTGCACCTCGTACGTGCGGATCAGCGCGGCGGCCGCCTCCAGGCCCAGGTACGACTGGAACCAGGCGGGGAGCACATCGCCGTAGCGGTGCCACCAGCCCGGGCTGTTCGCGTCCCGGGCCAGCTTAAGCAGCGCGTCACGGTCCTCCGGAGCGGTGACGCCGTAGAGCGTGAGCAGGTCGGCCACGTCGCGCTCCTTGAAGCCGACCCGGCCCAGCTCCATCCGGCTGATCTTCGACTCCGACGAGCGGATCTCCCAGCCGGCCGTCTCGCGGCTGACCCCGGCGCTCTCCCGCAGCCGGCGCAACTGCCCGCCGAGCAGCATGCGCAGCACTGTCGGACCGCTTGTCGGACCACCCTCGACGGGCACCGTCGCCACCTGACCACCCTCGCATCCCGACCGCCCCGGCCGGGCACCCTCCCGGACCGACGAGTAAGCATGCCATGAACCGACAGTGAGGTGAACTCCTCCGGACGGACGGAGTCAGTCCCGTGTACGGGACGGCGGGATCAGGTGGTCGAAGTCGCCGTCCCGGGCGCCGAGCACGAACGCGGCGATCTCGTCCACTGTGTAGATCAGTGCCGGACCCTCGGGGTGCCGGGAGTTGCGGACCGCGATGCCGCCACCGCCGGGCAACTCGGCCAGTTCGACGCAGTTGCCGCTGGGGTTGCTGCGGCGGCTCTTCAACCAGCGCATCGGTGGCAACTCGGTCACGGGCACGCCGTTCGGGGGTTGCTGCATGGGCGTCCTTCGGGATGAGCCAGCCGAGGCCGCGGGAGGAGCGGTGGGTGGCGACGTCTGTCGACTGAGGAGTGAGATGCACGTGCATCTGCTATTGCATCTGCAATGGACAGAGAGCATGATAACCGAAATACGGTGTGCCGGTTCGTTCACGCACGGTGACCCGAGCCCGGCCCCGGGACGCCGCTCCGCGCGGCTTCGGGACTGCGGTGAGGAGGACGCGTTGGCGGATCCGATGACCATCGCCTCCGGCATCTCCGCGGCGGGCGCGCTCGTCTCCGCCTGGCAGTTACGCCGCCGCGCGCTGCGCGCCGAAGCCGAGATCGAGCTGCTCCAGGCCGAGCTGGCCGCCGAGCGGCACGCCGCCAGCCACGATCCGCTCACCGGGCTGCCGAACCGCCGCGCGTTCTTCCGGCTGGCCGCCGCCCTGCTCACCGACCCCGCCGGGCAGCCACTCGTCGCGGTGGTGCTCGACCTGGACAACTTCAAGCAGGTCAACGACCGCTACGGGCACGCCGCCGGAGACCAGGTGCTGGTCAGCGTGGCGCAGCGGCTCGCCGCGTTCGCCGGCCCCAACCTGGTGGCCCGGCTGGGCGGCGACGAGTTCGCCGGTCTGCTGGCCAGCCCGACGGCGGACCGCCGGTGGATCGAGCACGCCACCCGGCGGCTCTGCGAGGCGCTCGCCGCGCCGATCCCGCTGGGCGCGCGCAGCATCCAGGTCACCGCCTCGGTCGGGCTCGCGCCGGTGCACTGCCCCACCCAGCTCACCGACGCGCTCTGCCGCGCCGACGCGGCCATGTACGAGGCGAAGACGCTCGACGCCGCCCGTCCGACCCGCCAGCTCGTCGCGGAGTGCTGACCGGCCCGGTCCGGCGCTGCTCCGTGCCCGGTCGGTCCGCGTGCCCGGTCGGTCGGCGTGCCCGGTCGGTCCGCCTCCCGGTCGGTGCAGGTCCCGGGTGCGCGGTCAGCGCCAGCCGTAGCCGGCGCGCAACGCCTGCCCGACCCGGTCGAACCGCGGCCGGTCCAGCACCGCGCCCTCGCGGCGGATGCTGTCCTCGCGCATGGTGAGCACCCGGTCCAGGCGTACCCAGCTCGGCCGACTGTCCCGGTCCCACTCCCCCGGGCCGAGCGCCAGCCAGTGCCGCTGGCCGTCCCGGTCGCTCTGGCTGGACAGCATCAGCCCGAACAGCGTGCGGCTGTGCCGGCCCACCACCAGCACCGGGCGGTCCTTGCCCTGGCGGGGATCGTCCTCGTAGGGCACCCAGGTCCACACGATCTCGCCCGGGTCGGCCTGCCCGTCCGGCTCCGGCGCGTACGACAACTCGCGGCGCTGCAACGCGCTGACCTGGCGGCGGCGCGCGACCTGCGCCGGGATCGGCACGCCCGTGCGAGCCGGGGCGGGCACGACCCGGGTGATCCGGCCGAGCCGCGACGCCACGTTCTTCAACAGACCTGCCACGGCGGGCAGCCTAGCGGCCGGGGTGCGACCGCCCGGGAATCGGGTCGCCGGGCCGGGTACGCGGTGCCATCATGCGCCGGTGACGGTGCCCCGCCACCAGATCCGCGCCGCGTTCACCGCCGGCGCCGCCGGGCGGGGAGCCTCGCGAGGCGCGCTGTTAATAAGGGGCCCTTCTACTACCGGAGGCGTTAAGAAGGGGCCCTTCCTTACGCTGGGGGCGTGGAGTTACCCGACGATCTGCCGCTGTTCGAGCGCAGCGCGGTGCGGCTGGTGGTGCTCGACGCCGCCGACCGCCTGCTGCTGTTCCACACCCGCGACCCGGACCACCCGGACCTCGGCGTGTGGTGGGAGCTGCCCGGCGGCGGCCTGGACCCGGGTGAGACGTACCGGGAGGCGGCGGTACGCGAGCTGCGCGAGGAGACAGGTATCGCGATCGGCCCGGACGAGGTGGGCGCGCCGACGTGGCGGCGGCGGGCCAGCTTCCGGCACCGGCAGCGCCGCCACCTCCAGGACGAGGTGGTGGTGACGGTACGGCTGCCCGGCCCCGGGCCGGACGTGGACGAGGCGCTGCGGCTGGACTACGAGGTGGAGGACTACTTCGGGTTCCGCTGGTGGCCGCTGGCCGAGGTGCTCGCCGAGCGGCCGCGCTGCTATCCCGGGCGGCTGCCCGAGCTGCTGCCGGCGTTCCTGGCCGGGAAGGAGATCGACGAGCCGTTCGAACTGTGGTCGTGACCGGGACGTGCCACCGGGCGCGGCGGCGGGCAGAGTGGAGCCGTGACTCCTCTGCGCGCACCCCTGGCCCGTTACGCCGAGCGGCTGCACCGCGCCGCCGGTGACACCCACCACGTCGCCTCCCCGCTGGGCGCCTGGCTGCTGCTGGCGCTGGCCGGCCCGGCCGCCACCGGCGACGCCCGCGCGGCGCTGGCCGAGGCGCTCGACGCCGACCCGGACGACGCCGCCGCCGAGGCCCGGGCGCTGCTCGCCGCGCCGCACCCGATGGTCGCCGCCGCCACCGCGCTGTGGGAGCGCACCCCGGCCGACGAGTTGGCCGCGTGGCGGGCCGCCCTGCCGGAGAACACCGAACGCGGTCCGCTGCCGGACCAGGCGGCGCTGGACGCCTGGGCCCGGGAGCGTACCGGCGGGCTGATCGACCGCTTCCCGGTCGACGTCGCCCCGGACACCCTGCTGGTCCTGGCCAGCGCGCTCGCGACCCGGGTGTCGTGGGCCGACCCGTTCGACACGGCCCCGGGCACGGATCTGGGCGCGGGCAGCGCCTGGGCCGGGCGGCTGAGCCGGGTGCTGCGGACACCGCCGTTCGGGCACCGCTGCTGGGTGGCGGCCACCGACCGGGCCGGTGACGTGGCGGTGCACGCGGTGCCGGCCCGCACCGGCGACGACGGCGCGGGGATGCTCGTGGTGTCGGTGGTCGCCGCGCCCGAGGTGCCCGCGGCCGACGTGCTGGCCGCCGCGCAGGAGCTGGCGAGCGCCGCCGCGCTCATCCCGGACTCCGTGCCGGGCAGCCTGTCACTGTTCGACCTGCCGCTGGGCGAGACGCCGCTGTGGACGCTGCGGGAGAAGCCGGTCAACACGTTCGCCCCGGACGGCCGGGAGGAACGCGCCACGGCGGTGCTGCCCTGCTGGTCGGCGCGCAGCCGGCACGACCTGACCGCACCCGGGTTCGGCTTCGACGCGGCGGCCCGGGCTCTCGGCGAACTGCTGGGCCTGGCCGGGCCGGGGTTCGACGCCGCGCAGTCCGCGGTGGCCCGGTTCGGGCGCTACGGTTTCGAGGCCGCCGCGGTGACGGCGTTCGGCATGGTGGCCGGCCTGCCGCCGGAGGGTGTCGCCCGCGTCGCCGAGCTGCGGTTCGGTCACCCGTACGCGGTCGTCGCGGTGACCACCGACCCGGCCGGTGGGCCGTGGCACGCGCTGCCTGTCTACTCCGCCTGGGTGGCCGACCCGGAGGAGCTAACCGCCGACGAGGCCGGATAGGCGGCGAGCGCGCTCGTGAGCTGGTCCAGTCCCAGCGAGCCGAGTTCCAGCGCCCGGTTGTGGAACGCGCGCCGGTCGCCGGGGAACACCGCGCGGCCGTCCCGCCACACCCGCTCCCCCACCTTGTAGGTCAGCGCCTGCCCGGGCCGGCCCAGGTAGCGGGCCAGTTCCAGTGGTGCGTACGGACCCTGGTGGCAGCGGTCGCGCAGCAGGTCCAGCGCGGCGTCCGGCGTCCACCGCGCGCCGCCGCCGGAGGGCATCGGCAGCTTCAGGTGCAGGCCGATGTCGAGCACCACCCGGGCCGCCCGCAGCAACTGCATGAACAGGTGTCCCAGCCGGGCGCCCGGCTGCTCGTAGAGTCCCAGCTCGTCCATGAACCGCTCGGCGTACAGGGCCCAGCCCTCCTGGGCGCCGGAGAGCCCGCCGAGCAGGTTCAGCCGCTGCCCGGGACCGCCCCGGCACGCCTCCGAACCGAGGCGCAGGTGGTGGCCGGGGACGCCCTCGTGGTACACGGTGCTGTACGCCCACCAGGTGGAGAAGTGCTCCCGGCCCTCGGGCAGCAGCCACGAGACCCGGCCCGGCCGGGTCAGGTCCCGCGACGGCCCGATGTAGGCGGTGCCGCCCGACGTGGTGACCCGTGACTCGATGCGCCGCAGCGGCGCCGGGATGTCGAAGTGCGTGCCGTGCATCCGCTCGGTGGTGGCCTCCAGCAGCTCCTGGAGCCAGGCGGCGAACGCGTCCCGGCCGCGCAGGACGCCCGGCGCGTCGGGACGGTCGAGCCGGTCCCGCACCTCGGGCACGGTGCCGCCCAGGGTTCTCGCCTCGGCGACCAGTTCCGCCTCGATCGCGGTGAACTCGTCCCAGCCCCACGCGTACAGCTCGCGCAGGTCCGGTTCCGCGCCGAGGAAGGCCCGCACCCAGAGGGCGTACCGCGCCGGGCCGAAGGCCTCGTCGTCGTGCGCCCGGGGCGCGAGGTCCGCGGTGAGCGTCGCGGCGAATCTCCGGTACGCCTCCCGCGCGTCCTCCGCCGCCGCCTGCAACGAGGCGCGCTGCGGACCGTCGCCGTACCGCTGCACCAGGGCGATGTCGTCGTCGATCCAGGCGCGGCAGCGCTGCGTCACCAGCTCCACCTGACGCCGGGCCGGCAGGTGACCGCGCGCTGCGGCGAGCACGAGGCTCCGGGCGTACCCGTCGAGTGCGGCCGGGATCGCGGCCTGGCGCGCGCCGACGCGGGCCCAGCCGTCCTCGGAGGCCGCGTGCCCGGCGTCGCGGCCCGGTACGGCTGACTCGACGCACTGCCGGATGAGCTGGAGCGGGCCGGTGGCCGCGGCGTGCAGTTCCCGCAGGTCCTCCCCGGCGTCGTGGAAGGCGATCCGGGCGCGCAGCCGTTCGGCGAGGTGGGCGTGCAGCGGGGTCGCGGGCAGCGCCTCGATCCGGCGCAGGGCGCGGGCGGCGAGGTCGGCGCGGGCCTGGTGACCGTCCGGGCTGTAGTCGGTGAGGCCGTCGGCGTCCTGCTCGCCGGCCTCGACCACTGCGGCGCACGGATCGAGGCGCCCCATCTCCCGCAACAGCGCGTCGGTGACGTCCTCGCTCATCGCACCGATGCTAGCCCCGGTGATCAAGGAGTTCGCGCCGGCCGGAAGCCCGGGACCGACGCGAACTCCTTGATCAACCTGATGGGAGGCGGGGTCAGACCGAGACGAGTTCCTTCTTCTCGGCCTTGGCGGCCAGGCGCTTCTCACGCTCCTGGGCGCCGATCAGGTCGTCCGGCAGGGAGTCCTCCACCTCCAGGTCGAACCGGCGCAGCAGCCGGATCGCGAACCCGCCCAGCGTGATGAGGATCAGCGCCGCGCCGAAGCAGATGTACGCGAAACCGATGCCCCGGCCCGGTCCGGTGCCGATCACCGCGCCCACCGAACCGGCCAGCGCCCCACCGGGTGCGAGCATCGGCTCGAACAGCGCGGTGGCGCCGGGCGCGAGCAGCGCGAACCCGATCGGCAGCGTCGACCAGGAGATGGTCTGGTTGAGGCTGAACACCCGGCCGTGGAAGCGCTGCGGCACCTTCACCTGGACGATCGTCGCGTAGATCGACTGCGCGGTGGTCATCGACATGGCCAGCCAGCAGAAGCCGACGCAGATCATCGCCACCGACGCGTCCAGGCCGATCAGCACGCAGCCGATCGCGGTGCCCAGGTTGCCGATCAGCACGCCGATCATCCGGCGCTTGCGCGGACCGCCCCACAGCGACATCAGCACGCCGCCGAGCACCGCGCCGACCGCCTCGGCCAGGGCCACCTGCGCCACCTGGGTCGGGCTGCCGAACGACAGCACCAGCGGCGTGATGAGCACCAGCGCGGGCGCCAGGAAGATGTTGCCCAGCGCGAAGTAGCCGAGCATCAGCCGGAACCCGCGGTGCCGCCACGAGTAGCGCATGCCGTTGGCGATGGCCACCAGCAGCCGTTCCCGGGGCCGCCAGCCCAGCGCGTCCGGGAAGCGGACCACGGCGAGGGTGAGCACCGCGAACACGTAGCTGGCCACGTCGACCAGCAGGATGCCCTTCAGCTCGATGGTGGCGAGCAGGCCGGCCGCGAACGCCGGCATGAGCAGCGTGGCCACACCGGTGGACAGCTGGGTGATGCCCATGGCGTGCCCGAGGTAGCGCTTGGGCACCAGCTGCGGCACCGCCGACTGGAACGCGATCCGCTGGAACGAACCGGCCACCGAACTGAGCGCCACCAGCATGTAGATGTGCCAGAGCACCAGGTTGTCGGTCCACAACAGGGCCGCCAGCACGAGCTGGACGGACCCGGCGAAGCAGCTCGCCGTCATCATGATCCGGCGCCGGCTGACCCGGTCGACCAGCGCGCCGGCCACCGGCAGCATGAGCACGCCGCAGATCAGCGCGAGCGCCCAGAGCAGGCCGAGGTTCGCCACCGAGCCGGTGCGGTTGAACAGCCAGATCGGCAGCGCGAACGCGGTCAGCGCGGAACCGGTGCTGGAGATGAGCTGACCAGTCGTGATGGCCATGAACCGGCCCATGCTCGGCTTGACCGTCTTGGTGGGCTTGCGGTCCTCACCCACCCGCAGCGTGTCGGCCACCACCCAGCCGGCGTCCTCACCCCGGGCCTCCGGCGTCAGCGCGCTGACGTCACCGGCGACCACCGCCGGGTGCACCTGCGTGACGATCTCGGCCAGTTCCTCGGCGCGGTACTTGAGGAAGAAGTGCCCGGCCTGGTCGAGGACGACGAGGCCGAGCGTGTCGCTGAGGAACTGCCACTCGGCGTACCGCTCGCGGTAGTAGTCGGTCACCGGGTCCTCGGAGCCGACCACCGAGATGATCGGCGTCCGGAGCTTCGCCGCCTGCTGGTCCAGCAGCCGGGTGAAGTACTCCTCCGAGGCGCGGGAGTCGGCCCGCATGTTGCTGATGATCCGGTCGGCCTGCTCCGGGTCCAGCTCGTCGGTGTCCACACCCATCGACTTGAGCCAGCTCGCGGAGTGCCTGTTGCTGCTGAGCCGCTCGAGGCGGTCGCGGAGTGCCGCGATCACGCCCTTCGGGCGGGCGAAGGGGAACATGGCGCCGATGTAGACGGCCTCCAGTTCCCGGCCGGCCGCCTCGACCTTGCGGGCCACGTCGGCGAGGATGGCGCTGCCCACGCCGCAGTGGCCGTACAGGGCGATCGGCCCCTCGACCCGCTCCAGGATCTCGTCGGCCACCCGGCTGGTCAGCTCGTCGAACGGCAGCGCGTCCTCACTCAGACCCACGTCGTGGCCGGGGATCGCCAGCGACCACAGCCCGTACCCGGCCGGCAGCGCGTCGGCCAGCGGCTGGTAGACGATGGCGCTGCCGCCGCCGTACGGGACGCAGACGTACGTCAGCACCCGCTTGCCCGCCGGGATCGGCTTGGTCAGCTCGTAGAGCAGCCGGCGCGGCCCTTCCTGCGCGGCGTCGCCGGAGATGAACGCGGCGAGGTCGCGGATGGTGCGCTGCTGGAACAGGTCCATCACGCCGACCGCCCGGCCGCCCAGCTCCGCCTTGCGGATCTTGGCGACGACCTGGGTGGCGAGCATCGAGTGCCCGCCCAGGTCGAAGAAGTCGTCGTCGATGCCGAGCGTGTCCACGCCGAGCACCTCGGACCAGATCGCGGCGAGCGCCCGCTCGGTGTCGTCGCGCGGCTCCACGAGCGCCACCGACGCCTCGCGGGTGACCACCGGCGCGGGCAGCGCCTTGCGGTCCAGCTTGCCGTTGGGGGTCAGCGGCAGCGCGTCGAGCGTGACGAACGCGGCCGGCACCATGTACTCGGGCAGCGTGTCCTTCAGCGCCGCCTTCAGCGCGGCGTGCTCGGCCTCCCCCACCAGGTACGCGGTGAGCCGCTTGTCGCCCGGGCTGTCCTCGCGGACGATCACCGTCGCCTCGGTGACGCCCGGCTGATCGCGCAGCGCGCTCTCGATCTCGCCCAGCTCGATGCGCAGACCGCGCAGCTTGACCTGGTGGTCGATGCGGCCCAGGAACTCGATCACCCCGGCGCCGTCCGGGCCGACGACCCAGCGGGCCAGGTCGCCGGTGCGGTAGAGACGGGCGCCCGGCTCCTCGGCGAACGGATCGGGGACGAACTTCTCCGCGGTCAGCGCCGGTCGGCGGTGGTAGCCGCGGGCCAGCCCGGCACCGCCGATGTGCAGCTCACCGGCCACCCCGACCGGGCACTGCGCGCCGGACGGGTCGAGCACGTGCAGCCGCAGGTTGGCGATCGGCGCGCCGATCGGCACGCTCGTCACCTGCGCGAGCCGGTCCGGCTCGCACGCCCAGGCGGTCACGTCGATGGCCGCCTCGGTCGGGCCGTACAGGTTGTGCAGGCCGCACCAGGGCAGCCGGGCGGTGAAGTCGGTGGCCGAGGCCAGCGGCAGCTCCTCGCCGGAGCAGATCACCCGCCGCAGCGCGGTGGCCGCCTCCACGCCGTCCTCGGCGAGGAAGACGGTCAGCATCGACGGGACGAAGTGGGCGGTGGTGATCCGCTCGGACACCAGCAGGTCACGCAGGTACCCGGCGTCCTTGTGGCCGCCGGGCTTGGCCAGCACCAGGCGGGCGCCGGTGCGCAGCGGCCAGAAGAACTCCCACACCGACACGTCGAAGCTGGCCGGGGTCTTCTGGAGCACCGCGTCGTCGGCGCCGAGGCCGTACGTCTTCTGCATCCAGTCGAGCCGGTTGACGATGCCCCGGTGTGTGTTCGGCACGCCCTTCGGGCGGCCGGTGGACCCGGAGGTGTAGATGACGTACGCCAGGTTCTCCGGCCCGGCGGCCGGTGCCGGGTCGGTGTCGGGCCGGTCGGCCCAGACCGTGGCGTCGTCGAGTTCGAGCACCGTGGCGCCGGTGTCGGGCAGCACGTCGCGCAGGTGCGACTGAACGAGCACCACAGGCGCGTCCGCGTCGCCGACCATGAACGCGAGCCGGTCGGCCGGGTACTCCGGGTCCAGCGGCAGGTACGCGCCGCCGGCCTTGAGCACGCCGAGCAGGCCGGCGACCAGTTCCACCGACCGTTCCGCGCACACCCCGACCAGGGTCTCCGGGCCGACGCCGGCCGCACGCAGCCGGTGCGCGACGCGGTTGGCCTGCGCGTTCAGCTCGGCGTACGTGCGGCTGTGCCCGTCGATGGTGACCGCGACCGCGTCCGGGGTGGCCGCGGCGCGCTCCTCGATCGGGCCGTGCAGCGTCTCGGCGCGCGGGAAGTCGGCTGTGGTGTCGTTCCAGGCGGCCAGCAGGTCCCGCTCGGCGGCGGGCAGCAGCGGCAGCCGGGACACCGGGGTGTCCGGCGCGGCGACGACGGCGTCCAGCAGCGCGGTCCACCGCTGCGCCATCCGCTCCACCGTGGCCCGGTCGAACAGGTCGGTGTTGAAGACCAGCTTGCCCCAGAGCCCGTCGACGGTCTCCACCGCGTGCAGCTCGAAGTCGAACCGGGTGGCCTGCAACTCCATCGGGGTCCAGGAGAACGTGACCTCGTCGGTGCGGGACACGCCGCGGAAGCGGCCCATCTCGTAGTTCTGGAGCACGAACATGGTCTGGAACACCGGGGAGCGGCTGACGTCGCGCGGCAGGCCCAGCTCGTGGACCACCTTGGCGAACGGCACCTCGGCGTGCTCGAACCCGTCGAGCACGGTACGGCGGGTGCGCTCCAGCAGCTCGGCGAACGTCGGATCGTCGGCCAGGTCGGCGCGCAGCGGCAGCATGTTGATGAACATGCCGACGACGTTCTCCAGCTCCGGCGCGGACCGGCCGGCCACCGACGCGCCGATGGCGAAGTCGTCCTGGCCGGCGTGCCGGGCCAGCAGCACCTGGTACGCGGCGAGCAGCGTCATGAACAGGGTGCCGCCGCTGTCCCGGGTGAGCGCGTTGAGCGTCTCGGTGGCGGACGGGTCGAGCTGGAACTCGACGAAGTCACCCCGGTAGGTCTGGGTGGCCGGGCGGGGCCGGTCCAGCGGCAGTTCCAGCGGGGTGATGCCGGCCAGCCGCTGCTTCCAGTAGTCGACGTGCGCCCGGGCCTGCGGGCCGTCCAGCTCCTGGGCCTCCCAGACGGCGAAGTCGCCGTACTGGATCGGCAGGGCGGGCGGCTCGCCGCCCCGGTAGAGCGTGATCAGGTCGCGCAGCAGCACGTCCACCGACCAGCCGTCGCCGACGATGTGGTGCTGGGCGAGGAACAGCACGTGGTCGTCGGCGGTCAGCCGGATCAGCAGGGCCCGCAGCAGCGGCCCGTTGGCCAGATCGAACGGCTCGGCCGCCGCCGCGTCGACGAGCGCCTGCGCGGCGGCCTCGTCGGACGCCTCCACCACTGTGAGCGGCACGTCGGCCGTGTCCGCGACGACCACTGTGGGACGGCCGTCGACGTCGGCCGGGAAGCGGGTGCGCTGCGACTCGTGCCGGTCGGCGAGCGCGGTCAGGGCGGCGCGCAGCGCGTCCACGTCGAGTGGTCCGCGTACCCGCAGCGGCACCGCGATGTGGTACGCCGCCTCGCCCGGGGCGAGCTGGTCCATGAACCAGACCCGCTCCTGGGCGTAGGACAGCGGCACCTCCGCGCCGGACGGGCGGGGGGTGATCCGGGCCGCGGGGGCGGTCTGGCGGGCGCGTAGCCGTCGGGCGATCAGCGCCTGCCGGGCCGCCTCGCGGGCCGGATCCTTCAGGTCGGTCATCAGTTGGTTCCCTCTTCCGCCGCGAGCAGCGCGGCGACCTCGGTGTCGGAGAGCCCGTCGATTTCGGCGGCGATCCGCTGTTCGATCTGGGCGGCCAGTTCCGCCACCACAGGGCTGCTGAACAGCGCCCGCATGGGCAGGTCGACGTCCACCTCGGCGCGGATCCGGGCCATCGCCCGCATGCCGCGCAGCGAGTTGCCACCGAGGGCGAAGAAGTCGTCCAGGGCACCGACCTTCTCCACCTGGAGGATCTCGGCGTACACCTCGGCGACCAGACCCTCGGCCTCGGTGCGGGGCGCGACGTAGCTGTCCTGGGCCTGCTCGGCCGCCGCCGGGGCGGGCAGCGCGGCGCGGTCCAGCTTGCCGTTGGGCGTGAGCGGCAGCGCGCCCAGCCGGACCAGAGCGGCCGGCACCAGGTGCGCGGGCAGTTCGCGGGCCAGTTCGGCACGGACCGAGTCCTCGTGGGCCGGGCCCACCAGGTAGCCGACGAGCGTCGGCTCACCGCCCTCGGTGCGGACCGCAGCGGCGGCGGCGCGCACGTCCGGGTGGGCCAGCAGCGCCGCCTCGACCTCGCCCAGCTCGATCCGCATGCCGCGCACCTTGACCTGGTCGTCGCGGCGGCCCAGGTAGTCCAGCGTGCCGTCGGCACGCCAGCGGGCCAGGTCGCCGGTGGCGTACATCCGGGCGCCGGGCGGGCCGTACGGGCAGGGCAGGAACCGCTCGGCGGTCAGGGCGGGCCGGTCGTGGTAGCCGCGGGCGAGCTGGGTGCCGGTGACGTACAGCTCCCCCACCACGCCCGGCGGCACCGGCCGCAGCGCGGCGTCGAGCAGCAGCGCCCGGGTGTTCCAGGTGGGCGTGCCGATCGGCACCGGACCGGCCGGGACCGGCTCGCCCGGGGCGATGCGGGCCGCGACGCAGCCCACTGTGGCCTCCGTCGGGCCGTACTCGTTGATCACCGCCACGTCGGGGTGCGCGGCCCGCCAGGCGGCGAGCTGCTCCCCGGTCAGCGCCTCGCCGCCGATCACCAGGTCGGCCGTCGGCGACAGCTCGCCGTCGAGCAGCGGCAGGTGGCTCGGCGTGACCTTGAGGAACGCGGGCCGGCCACCGGCGCGGGCGGCGGGCTCGTCGATCGCGGCGAGCCGTACCGTGCCGCCGGCGGTGAGCGTGCCGAGCAGACCGGTGACGGTCAGGTCGAACGACACCGGCGAGTGCAGCAGCGCCACCCCGGCCAGCCCCGGGTAGGTGGCGCGGGCCCAGGCCAGGTACGCGGTGACCGCCCGGTGCTCGACCACCACGCCCTTCGGGCGGCCGGTGGAGCCGGAGGTGTGGAGCACGTACGCCGGGTGCTCCGGGCGCAGCGGCGCGACCCGGTCGGCGTCGGTGAGGTCGTCGCCGGACTGGTCCGAGCCGACCTCGCCGTCGAGCACCAGCGCGTCGCCGGGCACCAGGCCGGCCGTGTCCGGCGCGGTCACCACCAGCGCGGGCGCGGCGTCCTCCACGAGGTACGCGATCCGGCCGGCCGGATACGCGGTGTCCACCGGCACGTACGCGGCGCCGGCCTTGAGCACCGCCAGCATCGCCACGACCAGATCACAGGAGCGGGGCAGCGCCAGCGCGACCCGGGTCTCCGGGCCGGCGCCGCGCGCCACCAGCAGCCGGGCCAGCCGGTTCGCGGCGGTGTTCAGCTCGCCGTAGCCGAGCGTCACGCCGTCGCAGACCAGCGCCGCCGCATCCGGGGTGGCGGCGGCCTGCCGCTGCACCTCGTCGACCACAGTGGTCACCGGCACGTCGTGGGCGGTGTCGTTCCAGGCGCCGAGCACCCGGTCCCGCTCGGTGTCGGTGAGCAGCGGCAGCGCGCCGACCGTACGCTCCGGCTCGGCGACGGCGGCGGCGAGCAGCCGTACGTAGCGGCGGACCACGGTCTCGGCGGTGGACCTGTCGAACAGCTCGGTGCGGTACACCAGGCGGCAGTCGCCGGTGGTGATGTCGAAGGCCAGGTCGTCCTTCGTCGTGCCCAGCTCGACCGGGTCGAGGCCGGAGTCCGGGATCCAGTTCAGCGCGGTCTGGAAGATCGGCTGCACCGACGGGTCACGCTGTGGATCGACCGCCTCGACGATCTTCTGGAACGGCGTCTGCCCGTGCTCCATGGCGTCGATCAGGCCGTTGCGGACGCGGCCCAGCAGCGCAGCGAACGTCGGGTCGCCGGAGACGTCGCAGCGCAGCGCCACCGGGTTGACGAACATGCCGATCAGCGGCGTCAGCTCCGGGTTGTCCCGGCCCGCGGTGGAGACGCCGACCACCACGTCGGCGTCGCCGGAGATCCGCGACAGCAGCGCCGCGAAACCCGCCAGCAGCACCATGTACGGGGTGGCCTGCGCGCCGGTGGCCAGCGCGCCGATGCGGTCCAGCAGCCCGTCGGGCAGCGTGAAGCGTACCTCGTCACCGGCGAAGCCGAGCTGGGCCGGGCGGGGCCGGTCCAGCGGCAGGCCGGTGACCGGCGGCGCCCCGGCCAGGTGACCGGTCCAGAACGCGAGCTGCCGGTCCAGCTCCTCGCCGGTGAGCTGCTGGCGCTGCCAGACCGCGAAGTCCGCGTGCTGGATGGGCAGCTCGGGCACGGCGGGCTCGGCGCCGGTGCGCGCGGCCTCGCAGAACGCGACCAGCTCGGCGTGGAGCAGCACAGCCGAGTGGCTGTCGAAGACGGCGTGGTGCACCACGAACGCCAGCGCCAGCCCCTCCTCCATCCGGATCAGCCGGGCCCGCCACAGCGGCGCCGCGTCCAGCGGGATCGGCGTGCGGGCCATCTCGCCGCGGATGCGCTCGAACTCGGGCCGCTGCTCACCGGCCGGCAGGTGGGTGATGTCGGTGACGGGCAGCGGCGCCGGCTCGTGGGCGCGCACGACCTGCACCAGCACGCCGTCGTCGGTCCGCAGGTGGGTACGCAGCGCCTCGTGCCGGGCGATGACCCGGTTGACCACGTCGCCGGCCGTGTCCGCGTCCACGTCGGCCGGGAACAGCCACGGGAAGGACACGTTGAACACCGGCGACCCGGCGTCGAGCTGGTTGGCCATCCACACCCGCTCCTGGGCGTAGGAGGCCGGGAAGGTCCACTCCTGCGTCATGAGAGGGCCTCGCGCACCGAGCGGGGACGCATGTCGGTCCAGACCTCGTCGACGTGGGCCAGGCACTCCTCGCGGCTGCCGGCGAAACCGGTGTCGTGCCAGCCGGCGGGCAGGTCCCGGTCGGCCGACCAGATCGAGTACTGCTCCTCGTCGTTGCGGACGACCAGGAATCGGGATTCGGCCATGTCAGTTCGCTCCTGCGTTCTCGGGGGTGTACGGCTCGGCCATCGCCACGGCGATCTTGCGGGGACCGGTGAACGGTTCCCGGCCGTGCGCGGCGGTCATGTTGTCCACCACCAGCACGTCGTCGCGCTGGTAGTCGAAGCGGACCGTCGCGGCCCGGTAGGCGGCGCGCAGGTGGTCCATGACGTCGGCGGGGATCTCGCCGCCGTCGCCGTAGTAGGTGTTCGACGGCAACCCGTCGGCGCCGAACATGGCCAGCAGCCCCTCCTGGTAGTCGGCCGGCAGGGTGCTGAGGTGGAAGAAGGTGGCGTGGTTGAACCAGCGCGGGGTGTCCGAGCCGGGCCGGTGGTGCACCGCGTCGCGGACCGCGCGGGTACGCAGGCCGTCCTTGCCGACCCACTCCACTGTGATCCCGTTGTCAGCCGCGTACGCCTCGACCTCGGCGCGGCTCTCGGTGTTGAACACCTCCTGCCAGCGGGTGCCGAAGTCGCCGTGGAAGTTGCGCACCAGCATCCACCGGCGGCGGACGAACTCCTCGCGGACCGCCGGGTCGATCAGCTCGTACACCCGGCGCACGTCGGCCAGCGGCGTGGCGCCCTGGGTCTGCGGCGGCGTGACGCAGTAGAAGAACAGCGTCAGCGGCCAGCGCGCCTGGTACGAGTTCTCGTTGTGCAGGAAGATCTCCTCGTCCGGCGGGTAGTCGGTCGAGGTGTAGACCCGGCCCTTGATGGAGTGCCGGGGCGAGGAGCGCTCGGTGTAGGTCAGCGGCTCGCCAGCCAGTGCGCGGACGGCCTGGTCGAAGCCGTCCACGCCGCCCACGTCGAAGCCCCGGAACAGCAGCCCTCCGCTCGCGACGAGGGTGTCCCGCAGCTCGGCACGCCGGGCCGTGATCAGGTCGGTCAGCGCCCGGCCGTCGCTCTCGACGACCACCGGCAGCGTCGTGGTTGTCTCGCTCATGGTGCGGTGTCTCCTGGTTCTGGTCGGGGGTGTCAGCCGCGGGGCAGCCGCGGGATGGCCGGGATCGCCGCCGGGGCGGCCGGTGCGTCGGCGGGCGCCTCGGCGCGCAGCTCCTCGATCCGGGCGGCCAGGCCGGCCACCGTGGGGGTCTCGAAGAGGCTGCGCATCGGCAGCCGTACGCCTGTCGCCTTGCGCATGGCGGCGATGAGCTGCACGGCCACCAGCGAGTTGCCGCCGAGGGCGAAGAAGTCGTCGTCCACGCCGACGTCGGTGACGCCGAGGCCGTCGCGCCACACCTGGGCGATCGTCTTCTCCAGCTCGGTGCCGGGCGCTGCCGAGCCGCCGCCGCTGGCCGCGGTCGGGCCGGCCGGCACGTCGGTCTCCTCGGCGAGGCTGTCGGTGGTGACCCGGGCCGCCCGGTGCCGGATGTCGGCGACGGTGCGGGTGGTGATCACCACCTGGGCGCCGAGGCCGGCGGCGAGGCTGCGGCGGAACGCCTCCGCGCCGTCGACCGGGCGGATGTCCTCGGTGACCGGTGCCGCGGCGTCCGCGTCCGCCGCCGGGGCCTCGGCCAGGTTGCCGGTGACCGCGCCCTGGTCGACCCGGCGCAGCACGAAGTCGCTGATCGCGACCAGCTCCCGCCCGTCCGGGTCGCGCAGCGACAGGTCGGCGGCGACCACCTCGTCGGTGGCGGCGGGCCGGTGCCGCAGGTGACTGTGGAACGTCGCCGGCAGCGCGCCGCGCACCACGATCCGGCCGTACGACAGCGGCAGGTAGGTGCCGGAGCCCTGCCCGCGGCCGAACGCGGTGGCCACGTCCAGCAGCGCCGGGTGCATGCCCCAGGAGGGCAGGTCGCCGACCGCGGCGGCGGGTGCGTGCACCCGGGCCAGTTCCTCGCCGTCGGCGAGGTGGTGCTCGGCCAGCGCCGCCCAGCGCGGCCCGAACGTGAGCATGCTGGTGCGTCCCCGGCCGAACGAGGCGTCGTCGTCGACCCGCCGCCCGGCCACCGCGGGCACGGCGGCCGGCGGCGCCGCGTCGGTGGTCCACCCGGCGGTGCCGCGGACGTGGGTGCGCGCCTGGCCGGCGGCGAGGCTGGCGACGGCGAAGTCGGTGCCGTCCTCGGCCGGGGTCAGCTCGACCCGGTACTGGGCCACGGTGCCGTCCGGCACCGAGAACGGCTCCAGGAACACCACGTCCCGCAGCTCCACCGCGGCGTCCGGCCCCGGCGCGGGCAGCGCCGCGACCACCGCGGCGCGCACCGACTCCAGGTGGGCGGTGCCCGGCACCACCGGCACCCCGCCGATCCGGTGCTCGTCGAGCAGCCAGTGGGTGTCCGCCGAGACCAGGCCGTGCAGCACCGTGCCGTCCGGGCCGGCCACCATGGTGGTGAGCACCGGGTGGGCGACCGCCGTGGTCACGGTGTCCCGCCCGGCGGCCCGGAACGCGGCAGGCGCGGCGGTCTCCACCGCCATGCCGACCTCGGCCCAGCCGCCCCAGTTCTGCGACACCACCGGCGCGCGGAACCCGGTGCCGGAGCGCGCGAACGCGTCCAGGAAGTTGTTCGCGGCGCAGTAGTCGACCTGGCCGAACCCGCCGATCACCGCGGTGATCGAGGAGCAGAGCACCACGAAGTCCAGCGGCAGGTCGCCGAAGACCCGGGCCAGCGCCAGGGTGCCGGCCAGCTTCGGCGCCAGCACGCGCCGCGCCTCGTCGCGGTCCTTCACCTCGGCCATGCCACCGCCGGGCAGACCGGCGGCGTGCACGATGCCGTCCAGCCCGCCGAATCGGCGCTCCGCCTCGTCGCGGACCCGGCGCAGGTCGTCGGCGTCGGTGACGTCGGCGGCGAGCACCAGCACCTCGGCGCCCGCGGCCTCCATCCGGCGGATCGCCGCGATGGCCCGCCCGGCCCGGTCGGCGCCGCCGTGCACCGCGAGGTGCGCGTCCCACTCGTCCCGCTCGGGCAGCCCGGAACGGGCCAGCAGGACCAGCTTGGCGCGGACCCGGCGGGCGAAGTCCTCGGCGAGGGTGACGCCGATGCCGCCGAGACCGCCGGTGATCAGGTACCGGCCCTCCTCGCGCAGCACGCCCGGCTCGTCCTCGGCGGCAACTGTGACCTGCTCGTAGCCGGCCAGCCAGCGGCGGTCGCCGCGCAGCGCCACCTCCGGGTGCTCGGCGTCGACCGGGCTGCGCAGCTCGGCCACCAGGGCGGCCACGCCGCGCGCGGCCGGGTCGGTGTCGAGCAGCCGCACGGTCAGGCCGGGCAGCTCGGCCGGGAGCACCCGGGCCAGGCCGGCCAGCGTGGCGTGCTCCGGGCGGGTCAGGTCGTCGCCGCGTACGTCGCCGATGCCGGCGGTGACCAGGTCCAGGCGGACGCCCGCCTCGTCGGCCGTCACACCGGCGCCGGCCAGGGCCTGCACCAGGTGCAGCGCGCCGAAGAAGCCGCGCTCCTGCGCCGCCCAGGCGGCCGCCGCGTCGGTGCCGGCCGGGTCGCCGTCGAGCGCGAACGCGTGCACGATCCGCCGGGGCAGGTCGGCGCCGAGCGCGGCGACCAGTTCCTCGGCGTCGGCGCGTACGCCGGGGCGCAGCCGGAAGCCGTTCGCCGTGGCGGTGAACGCCTCGCCGGCGCGTACCTCGACCGGGTCGTCGCCGGCGGCGCGCAACGCGGCCACGAGCGCCTCGCCGCGCGGGCCGTCGGCCAGCACCAGGCAGCGGCCCAGCGGCTCGGCCGTGCGGACCGGCGGGGCCTGCCGCCACGCCGGCACCGCGAACCACTCCGGCAGCGGGCGGGGGCCGGTCTCGGCGGGCGCCGCAGCCAGCTCCTGCTCCGGGTCCGGGTCGATCCAGTAGCGGCGCCGCTCGAACGGGTACGTGGGCAGCGGCACCCGCCGCGCGTGCGGGTCGGCCGGGACGCTCACCGGCACCCCGGCGCACCAGAGCGCGCCGGCCGTGCCGAGCAGCGCGGCCACGTCACCGGTCTGCTCGCCGGGGCCGGGCAGGCTGCCCAGCGGGGTCAGCGCGCGCTGTGCCTCGCCGGCCTTGGCGATCTGCATCCGGGCCAGGTTGGCCAGCTGCCGGCCGGGGCCGCACTCGACGAGCGCCCAGGTGCCCTCGGCGAGCAGCGTCGCCACGCACGCGCCGAAGCGGACCGGGCGGCGCAGGTGTGCGGCCCAGTACGCCGGGTCGGTGGCCTGCGCCTCGGTGATCCAGGTGCCTGTCACGTTCGAGACGAACGGCACCGCCGGGGCGCGCAGCGGCACTGTGGCCATCAGCGCGGTGAACTCGTCCAGGATCGGGTCCGTCATCGGCGAGTGGAACGCGTGCGAGGTGCGCAGCAGCTTCGACTTGTTCTTGCCGCCGAGGCTCGCCGCGAACTCCTCCACGAGCGCCGTCTCACCGGCGACCACACAGGTGCCGGGGCCGTTGACCGTGGCCACCGACAGGCCCTCGGGCAGCTTGCCGGTCACCTCCGACTCGTCGAGCGTGACCGCCAGCATCGAGCCGGCGGGCAGGGAGTGCATGAGGCGGCCCCGGGCGGCCACCACGCGCAGCGCGTCGGCGAGGTCGAGCACCCCGGCGACCGTCGCGGCGACGTACTCGCCGATGGAGTGGCCGATCATCGCGGCCGGGGTGACACCGGCGGCCCGCCAGGCGGCGGCGAGGGCGTACTCGACTGTGAACAGGGCGGGCTGGGTGTAGCGGGTCTCGGTGAGCTTGTCCGCCGCCTCCGGGTCGCGGCCGAGGATCAGGTCGCGGATGTCCAGCCCCAGCTCGGGGCGGAGCAGTTCGGCGCACTCGTCGACGGCGGCGGCGTACGCGCTGTCCTGCCCGTACAGTTCGGCGCCCATCCCGGCGTACTGCGAGCCCTGGCCGCTGAACAGGAACGCCACCCGGGGCGCGGGGCCGTCGGCGACGCCCCGGTGGCCCTTGCGCCGCTCGCGCAGCGCGGCGGCGGCGGACACCGGGTCACCGGCGACGACGGCGGCACGGTGGGCGTACACCTGGCGGCCGACGCGCAGCGTGTGCGCCACGTCGGCGAGCGCCACGTCGCTGCCGCTCTCCAGGTGGTCGGCGAGCCGCCGCACGGCGGTGTCCAACGCGGTCGGCGTCTTCGCCGACACCTGGAGCAGGTGCGCCGGGCGGGCGGACGGCTCGTGCCGCCCCGCGGCCGGGGCCTCCTCCAGCACCACGTGGGCGTTGGTGCCGCCGATGCCGAAGGAGCTGACGCCGGCCCGGCGCGGTCCGCCGTCGGTGTCCCACTTGGTCAGCGTGTTCGCCACGTAGAACGGGGTGTCGGCGAAGTCGATGGCCGGGTTCGGCGTCTCGTAGTTGATGGTCGGCGGGATCAGCCCGTGCTCCATCGCCAGCACCGTCTTGATCACGCTGACGATGCCGGAGGGCTGGCTGAGGTGGCCGATGTTCGACTTCACCGAGCCGATGCCGCACCAGCCGCGCTCGTCGGTGTCCTTGGTGTAGACGGCGGACAGCGCGGCGACCTCGATCGGGTCGCCGAGCGCGGTGCCGGTGCCGTGCGCCTCCACATAGCTGATGCTGCGCGGGTCGACGCCGGCCAGCTCGACGGCCTGGGCGACGGCCTCCATCTGCCCGTCGATGCTGGGGGCGGTGAAGCCGACCTTCCCGGCGCCGTCGTTGTTGATCGCGTTGCCGAGCACGACCGCGCGGATGGTGTCGCCGTCGGCGATCGCGTCGGAGAGCCGCTTGAGCAGCGTCACGCCGACGCCGCTGCCCCACACCGTGCCGTTCGCTCCGGCGTCGAACGGCCGGCACCGCCCGTCCGGCGAGGTGAAGCCGTCCATGCCGAGGTAGCCGACGTGCGGCAGCTCGATGTTGACGCCGCCGGCCAGGGCCATGTCGCACTCGCCGTTGCGCAGCGCCTCGCAGGCCAGGTGGAACGCCACCAGCGAGGTGGAGCAGGCGGTGTGCACGGTCATGCTGGGCCCGCGCAGGTCCAGCCGGTACGACACGTTCGTGGCCACGTAGTTCGGCGAGTTGCCGGTGGCGAGCGAGACGGCGCCGTGCGGATTCCCCCCGACCCGCTTGTTGCGGAACACGTTGCGGTGCAGGTACGTGTTGCCGCCGGTGCCGGCGTACACGCCCACCGCGCCGTCGTAGCGGCCCGGGTCGTAGCCGGCGTCCTGCAACGCGGTGTAGCAGGTCTCCAGGAACAGCCGGTGCTGCGGGTCGGTGATCTCGGCCTCGCGGGCGGTCATCCCGAACAGGCCGGCGTCGAACTGGTCGTAGCCGTCCACCAGCGGGGCGCGGTTGACCCAGCCCGGGTCGTCGACCTCCTGCGGCTGGGCGCCGCGGGCGAGCTGCTCCTCGCGGGTCAGCTCGGTCGTCGACTCCACGCCGTCGACCAGGTTGCGCCAGAACTCGTCGACGTCGGCCGCGCCGGGGAGGCGGGCGGCGAGCCCGACGATGGCGATGGGCTCGACGCCGTCGTCGGCGGGAATGTCGTTCTGCATGGGAGTTCCTTCATTCACAAGGGATCGCGTCACGGGTGAGGTCGGCGTGGTGGCGGGGTACGGCGGGCGCGGCCCCGCCGGGCGGCGGCGCGCATCGCGGCGCGGGCCAGTTCCGGCCGGTCGGCGGCCCCGTCGAGGCTGGCGGCGAGCGCCCGTACGGTCGGGTGGCGGAACAGGTCGAGCATGGTGATCGAGCGGCCGGTGGCCTCGGTGAGGCGGGCGTGCACGGCGGCCAGGGCCATCGAGTGGCCGCCGATGTCGAAGAAGTTGTCGCTCACGCCGACCGCGTCGCGGCCGAGCACGTCGCGCCAGATCCCGGCGATCAGCTCCTCGGTCGCGGTGAGCGCGTCCGACCCGGCGGGCAGCGGCGCGCGGGCCGGTTCGGCGGTGGCGACGCTCATCGCGCCGAGCGCCGCGACCCGTACCGCCGGGCGGGGCAGCTCGGGCGCGACCTCGGCGGCCGGGGCGTCCGGGTCGGCGGCGAGCGCGCCGACCAGGGCGGCCAGGTCGGCCAGCAGCGCTTCGATCCGCTCGCCCTCGAACAGGTCCGGGTTGTGCACCACCTCGACGCCGGCCCGCCCGTCGCGCTCCACCACGTAGACGGTCAGGTCGAACGGCGACCCGGGCTTCGGTACCGGCACCGGCTCGACGGCCAGGCCGGTCAGCGTCAGCCGGGGCGCGACGAAGTTGAGCACGTTGAACAGCACCTGCACCAGCGGGGCGCGGGAGGTGTCCCGGCCCACGCCGAGCGCCTCGACGATGCGTTCCAGTGGCGCGCCCGGGTGGGCGGTGACCTCGTGCAGTTCGGCGGCGGCCCGGTCGACCTGCTCGGCGAAGCTCGCGCCGCCGGAGCGGACCCGCACCGGCACGGTGTCGATGAAGAACCCGATCACCTCGTCGAACGCGGCCAGCCGCCGGTCGGCGACGATCGCGCCGAGCACGTGCTCGTCGCCGCCGGTGACGCGCCGCAGCAGTTCGCCGAACGCGGCCAGCAGCACCGCCGCGACAGTGCTGCCGCGCGTCGCGGCCAGGTCGCGCACGGCCCGGTCGGCGGTCTCGTCCAGCCGTACCGCGGCCTCCGCGCCGGCGTACGTCTGCACGGCCGGGCGGGGACGGTCGCGGGGCAGGTCCAGCACCGTCGGCGCGCCGGCCAGGTGCGCGGTCCACCAGGCCAGGTCCGTCTCGCCCCGGCGCCGGTCCCGGTCGGCGCGCCACACCGCGTAGTCGGCGTACGTGGCGGGCAGCGGCGGGCGGCCCGGCACCGACCGGCCGAGCGCGCGGGCGTACGCGAGCGCCAGCTCGTCGTAGAGCAGCGCCTCGGACCAGCCGTCGAAGACCGCGTGGTGCACGGTCACCGCGAGCACGTGCTCCTCGGCGGCGAGCCGGAACACGGTCACCTGCCAGGGCGGGCCGGTGGCCAGGTCGAACGCGTGCCCGGCTCCGGCCGCGAGCATGCCGGCCAGTTCGGCGTCCGGGTCGGCGGCGCCGGTCAGGTCGACCACCGGCACCGCCACGTCGGTGGGTTCCTCGCGGACCGCGTACGGCACCCCGCCGTTCTGCGGGATGCGCCAGCGCAGCACGTCGTGCCGTTCCGCCACGGCCCGCAGCGCGGCGCCGAGCGCGGTGACGTCCAGCGGCCCGCGCAGCCGGTGCGCGACGGCGATGTTGTACGGCGCGCTGGACGGGGCGAGCTGGTCCATGAACCACAGCCGCCGCTGCGGCGGGGACAGCGTCGGCGGATTGCCTGTGGTGAGCCCGTCGGCGTCGGCGGGGTCGGCGGCGCGGACCCGGTCCACGAGCGCGGCGAACGTGCGGTCGGCGAACAGCACCCGCGTGTCCACCTGCCGGCCCAGCTCCGCGCGCAGCGCGGCGACCAGCCGCATCGCGGCGACGGAGTTGCCGCCGGCGGCGAGGAAGTCGCTGTCCGGGGCGGGCGCGGCGCCGAGCAGCCGGGTCCAGACGCGCCGGACCGCCGCCGTCACCGGGTCGTCGTCGGCGGACGCGTCGGCCACGGCGGCCGGGGTGGCCGCGGCCAGCTCGCGCAGCGCCGGCCGGTCCAGCTTGCCGGTGGTCGCGCTGACCGGCAGCGCGTCCAGCCGCACCGTCCGGGCCGGCAGCATCGCGGTGGTCAGCCGCGTCGCGGCGTACGCCCGCAGCTCGTCGTCGTCGGGCGCGCCGGCCGGGGTGAGGAACGCGACCAGCTCGGCGCCGGCCGGGCCGGGTACCGCCTCCACCGCGACGCGCTCGACGCCCGGGTGGGCGGCGAGCACCGCCTCGATCTCGCCCAGCTCGATGCGCTGGCCGCGGACCTTCACCTGGCGGTCGGCGCGGCCGAGGTAGACGATCCGGCCGTCCGGGCCCTGCCGGACCAGGTCACCGGTGCGGTAGAGCCGCTCGCCGGGGACGTCGCCGAACGGGTCGGGCACGAACCGCTCGGCGGTCAGGCCGGGCCGGTTGAGGTAGCCGTCGGCCAGGCCGGGCCCGCCGATCAGCAGTTCGCCGGTCTCCCCCGCCGGCACCGCACGCAGGTCGGCGTCGACCACGTACGCCCGGTGGTTGGGCAGCGGCCGGCCGATCGGCATCGGGTCGGTGTCGGCCGGGGTGAGGTCGCAGGTAACCGCCAGCACGGTGGTCTCGGTCGGGCCGTAGCCGTTGAGGAACCGCCGGCCGGGCGCCCAGCGGGCGGCCAGCTCGGCCGGGACCGCCTCGCCGCCGCAGAGCAGCACCCGCCACGACGGGAACCCGGCCGGGTCCAGCAGCGACAGCACGGTCGGGGTGATGAAGCCCCAGGTGACCTCGTGCTCGGCTACGAACCGGGCCAGCCGTACCGGGTCGGCCCGGTCGTCGGCGCCGAGCAGCTGCACCGCGCCGCCGAGCGTGAGCGGCACGAACAGGTCCATGGTGGCCGCGTCGAAGCCGAGCGAGGCGATGCCGAGGCTGCGGACCGACGCGTCGGCGCCGGTCAGCGCGCTCACGCCGGTGACGAACTCGACGGCGTTGCGGTGGGTGGTCAGCACGCCCTTCGGGCGGCCGGTGGAACCGGAGGTGAACAGCACGTACGCCGGGTCGCCGGGGCGGGCCGGGCAGGGCGCGAGCGGGGCCGGGCCGGGCAGGCCGAGCGCCGTCACGCCGGGCTCGTCGCCGAACTCGGCCGCCGCCGCGTCACCGACCACCACGCGTACGCCCGCGTCGCGGGCGATCCCGCGCAGCCGGGCCAGGGGGCCGCCCGGCTCCAGCGGCACGTACGCGGCGCCGGCGAGCAGCACGCCCACCACGGTGACCACCAGGTCGGGGGTGCGCGCGCCGCACACGCCGACCCGGTCGCCCCGGCCGACGCCGTGCTCGCGCAGCGCGGCGGCCACCCCGGCGGCCCGGTCGACGAGCTGCCGGTAGGTGAGCCGGGTGTCCCACTGGCGCACCGCCACCGCGTCCGGGGTACGGGCCGCCTGCGCGGTGACCAGGTCGGCCAGGGTGGCGTCCGGCCACGGCAGGTCCGGGCCGTGGACGGCGCTGACGGTCAGGGTGTCGGTCACCGGAGTGCTCCAAGCTGCTCGGCCGGGTCGGTGATCTGGAGGCGCAGTTCGCTGACGTAATTGCGCCCCCGGGCGTCGGGCACCCACGCCTCGGTGGGTGCGGGCAGCAGTTCGGAGACCAACACCGGCACGTCCGGGCCGGTACGCAGCGCGGCGTCGACCATCGCGCACAGCGACTGCGCGTACAGCGGGCCGGTCAGGTCCACGTAGCAGGGCTTGATCTCGGTGCCGACCTTGACGAACACCCGCTCGGGCAGGCCGGTCCCGGCGCGCCAGCGGCGTACCGCCAGGTAGCGGGCGGTCTCGTCGGCGTGGCCGCCCAGCCCGCACGCCCCGGCCGTGGTACGCCAGGTACGCCGGGCCACGACCAGCCGGTCGATGGTGATGCGGGGCGTGTACGCGGCGGCGCCGAGCAGCTTGAACGCGTCCAGCAGCAGCGAGCCGAGCAGCGTGGCGAACACCTCCATCAGCGGCCAGCGGGCGCCGTCGGGGAAGACCGCGGTGAGCTGGTCCCCGGTGCGTTCGACCACCACGGCGGTGGCCGGAACCAGGCGGTCCACGTCGGCGCCGTGCGCGGTGTCGATGCCGAGCTGGCGGTCCGCCGGGCCGGTCAGCGCGTACGTGGTGCGGGTGGTGCGGCGGGGGAAGCTGTCCGGCCAGAGCACCCGCAGCCGGACCGGACCCAGGTCGGCGTCGAGGTCGGCGCGCAGCGCGGCCGGGTCCGGGTGGAACGGGCTGAGCACCGCGCTGTCGAACGCGACCGAGGCCGGGTGCAGCTCACCGAGCACCAGCAGGAAGTCGCCGCGCTCGACGGCCTCCGGCGAGGCCGCACTGAGCTGCACGTCCGGGTTGTGCAGCCGGGCCGACGGCCAGCCGGGCCGCTCGGCCGGGAAGAGTTCCCGGGCCCGTTCGGTCAGGTCCGCGGCGCGCAGCCGCAGCTCCGCCTGCCCCTCGGGCAGGTCGGCCAGGCCGAACAGCTCGGCCCAGCGCGCGGTGAGCGTGGCGCCGGCCCGGCCGATCGGGCCGTCCGGGGCCACGAGCGTGCCCTGGGCCAGCAGCCACAGGTCGGCCAGCCGCACCGGGCCGTCGGCGGCCAGTTCCTCGTGCAGCTCGGTGAAGAGTTCGCCGCAGCGGGCGGCGACCTCGGTGGTGAACCAGCGGGCGGTACGCAGCACCACCGCCATCGGCTCGGCCAGCGCGTCGATCACCGCCGACCCGATCCGGAACTCCAGGTCGCGGGCGGTCTCCTCGTAGCAGACCGTGCGGGCGGCGTACATCTGACCGCTGTGCCGGGTGGCCGGGCGGCCGGTGACGGCGGTGAACTCGGCGTTGAGCGCGGCGAGCGCGGCACCGAGCCGGTCCGGGTCGCCGGCCGCGGCGGTCACCTCGTCACGGGCGGCGCGGAGCCGGCCGAACTCGGCCGCCGTCGCGGCACGGACCGGCTCGTCGCCGATCGCGGCGATCCGCGCGGCGAGCACCTGCTCGGCGTCGGGCGCGATCGGCAGGTTGGCGCCCCAGCTGAGCCGCCCGCGCTCCACCCACCGGTCCAGCAGCAGGTAGACGTCGTCGGGACTGTGCACCTCACCGGCGTCGCAGAGCCGGTGCGCCAGCTCCAGCGCCGGGGTCCGCCCGTCGCAGGCGCCGAGCAGCAGCGCCTCGACCGGGGTCAACGCGATCGGCGGGTGCAGCGGCGCCCGCAGTTCCCGTCCGGCGACGGTCAGGTGCGGTTGCAGGGCGGGTGCCCACCAGCGGCGGACCGCGAGGTCGTCGGCGAGCCGGTCGGCGTACGCGATGAGCGCCCACGCCTCGAAGTACACCCGCCGCCGGTGCACCAGCGCGGCGCCGGGCGCGGTGTGCACGCCGGGCCGGGTGGCGTCGAACGTGCCCCAGCAGACCGGGCCGAAGAAGCCGATCGTCTCGGCCTTGCCGCAGTAGCGCTGCCAGTAGCGCAGCAGGCTCAGCTCGCGCTTGCGGCGGCGGACGTTGCGGACCTGCGGGTCGGTGCGCAGCAGCCCGTCCAGCGCGATGAGCATGTCCGGGTTCTGCCAGGTCACCGCCTCGCGCAGCAGCGGGTCGGCGGCCAGCTCGCCGGCCACCGCGGAGGACTCGGCGAACGCGTCGCCCAGCGCCTTGCCGAACACCTCGGGGCCGGTGTCGCCGGCGAGCAGCGCGTCCGCGGCGGCGGCGCAGTCCGGCGCGGCGAACCGGTCCAGCCCGGCGGCCGGGAAACCGGCGGTACGCAGGACCACGTCCCGCCACACCGACCAGCCGGTGTCGCCCAGGGGCAGCAGATGGCTCACCGGTGGTCCTCCCGCCGGGCGTCGGTGATGTGCAGGCGCAGCTCGCTGAAGTAGCGGCGGCCCTGCCCGTCGGGCACCCACGCCTGCTCCGGTGCGGGCAGCATCTCGCTCACAGTGAACGACACGTCGTCGCCGCCGTCGACCCGGGCGGCGCGCACCATCGCGCACAGCGTGGTGGCGAACGCCGGCGCGGACAGGTCCACGAAGCACGGCTTGGTCTCGGTGCCGAGCTTGACGTACACCTGCTCGGGCAGGCCGAGGCGGCGCCGCCAGTCCCGGACGGCGAGGAAGCGGTCCCGCTCGCCGTCGGGCACGGCGAGGCCGCTCTCGCCCACCGTGGTCCGCCACGTCTGCCGGGCCAGCACCAGCCGGTCCACGGTGATCCGGGGCGTGTACGGCGCGGCGGCGACCAGCTTGAACCCGTCCACGGCGTGCGCGCTGAGCGGCTCGGCGAAGACCTCGACGAGCGGCCAGCGCTGCCCGTCCGAGGCGGTGGCGACCAGCTCGCCGTCCACCTCCTCGACGACCAGGTCGACTGTGGGCAGCACGCGGGCCGGGTCGGCGCCCGGGGCGTCGAGGAACGCCAGGTGCCGGTCGGTCGGGCCGGTCAGCGACTCGGCGGTACGGCTGGTGCGCCGCGGCCAGTCGGCCGGGAACAGCAGCCGCACCCGCCGCTGCCCCATGTCCACCGCGAGCGCGTCGCGTAGCCGCTCCACGTCCGGGTGCGACGGGGTGAACACCGCGCAGTCGAACGACGACCAGGCGGCGTGCAGCTCACCGAGCACCACCGTGTAGTCGCCGCGCCGCAGCGCGTCCGCGTCGGTGGCACAGACCTGCAGGTCGGGGCTGTGCATGGCGGCGTTGGACCACCCCGGACCGTCGCCGGGGAACACGGCGTCGATCCGGCCGGCGAGGTCAGCCGCGCGCAGCCGTACGTCGGTGGTGCCGGCGGGCAGCGTGTCCAGGCCGAACAGTCCGGCCCACCGGGCCGCGAAGTCCGCCGCCACCGCGTCGACCGGCCGGTCCCCGTCGCCCCAGAACATCCCCTGGGCCAGAAACCACAGGTCGGCCAGCGGCACCGGGCCGCGGGACTCGGCGCGCAGCTCCTCGTACAGGCCGCGCAGCACGTCCAGGTAGGCGCGGGCGAGCGCGTTGGCGAGCCAGCGGGCGGCGCGCAGCAGCACGTCCAGCGGGGCGGCCAGCTCGGCCAGCAGCGGCGCGCCGAACACCACGTCCAGGTCCCGGGCGCTGTCCTCGTAGCAGACCGTGCGGCCGGCGTACATCTGTCCGGCCCGGCGCACCGCGGGCACGCCGGTCAGCTCGGTGAACGTGGCGTCCAGGGCGTCCAGGGCGGTCCGCAGCCGGTCCGCGTCGCCTGCCGCGGCGGCGACGTCGTCGCGGGCGGCGCGCAGCCGGTCGAACCCGGCGCGGGCGGCGACGCGGGCCGGGTCGTCGCCGATCGCGTCGATGCGGTCGGCCAGCACCCGCTCAGCGTCCGGGCTCACCGGCAGGGCCGCGTCCCAGGTGATCAGTTCCCGTTCGACCAGCCGGTCGAGCAGCGCGTAGCCGTCCTCCGGGCGGCGCAGCCCGATCGCCGGGTCGGCGACCAGGTCGGCGGCGGCGCGCCGGCCGTCGGCCGCACGAAGCAGCGCGGCCTCGACCGGGGTCAGTGTCAGCGGCGGGCGGCCGGGCCGCAGCACGTCGCGGTCCCGGACGGCCAGGTGGGCCCGCAGCATCGGCGGCCACCACCGCCGCACCGCCAGGTCCGCGCCGATCCGTTCGGCGTACGCGGACAGCGCCCACGACTCGAACCACACCCAGCGCCGCCGGGTCAGGCTGTCGCCGGGGTTGACTCGGGCAACTTCCGGCTGCGCGGGATCGACAGTGACCCAGCAGCTGGGGCCGAAGAAGCCCACAGTCTCGTTCTTGCCGCAGTAGCGCTGCCAGTACTTCAGCAGCGCCCGTTCCCGGTCGCGGCGGCGCACGTTGCGGGCCGCGTCGGCGCCGCCGCGCACCAGCCCGTCGAACGCCACCAGCGCGCCCCGGTTCTGCCAGGTGACCGCCTCGCGCAGCAGCGGGTCGGCGGCCAGCTCGCTGAACCGCTGCGCGCCGGCGCGCAGCGCCTCCTCGAACTCCTTGGTGAACCGGTCCTCACCGGCGCCGGTGGCCAGCAGCTCGTCGGCCGCCGCGGCGGCCCGGGGCGCGGTGAACAGCTCCAGCCCGTCGGCCGGGAAACCGGTGGTCCGCAGCATCGCGTCGCGCCACACCGACCAGCCGGTGCCGCCGAGCGGAACCCGGTGCGCGGCGCCGGCGGTCCCGCGACCGGCGGCGCGCACCGGGTCCGGACCCGCGTCCGGCGTGCCGGGGCGGGTGTCGGTGGACGCGGCGGTCAGGTCGGCCCGGATCAGCGCGACCAGCTCGGTCAGCCGGTCGTGCAGGAAGAAGTGCCCGCCGTCCAGCTCGTGCAGGGTGAACCCGGCCGCGGTGTGCTCGGCCCAGGCGGCGCTCTGCTCCCGGCTGACCGCCCGGTCGGTGCGGCCGGCGAACACGACGATCGGCACCGGCAGCGGCTCGCCCGGCACGTGGCGGTAGTCGTCGACCCGGCCGAAGTCGGCGCGCAGCAGCGGCAGCAGCAGTTCCACCAGCTCGGGGTGGTCGAGCAGTTCGGCGGGCAGGCCGCCGCCCTCGCCGAGGCGGCGCAGCAGCTCGTCGTCGCCGGCCCGGGACAGCCCGTCGAACGGGCCGGGCGTGGCGACGTGCGGGGCGCGCGCGCCGCCGACGTAGAGCCGCAGCGGCAGCGGGCGGCCGGTGCGGCGCAGCTCACGGACCACGTCGAAGCCGAGCCGTCCGCCCATCGAGTGGCCGTAGATCGCGTACGGGCGGTCGGCACGGGAGGCGATGGCGTCGGCCACCTCGGCGACGCTGAAGCGCGGGTCCTCGGTGATCCGGTTCTCCCGGCCGGGCAGTTGCACCGGCACCACGTCGACGCTCGGACCGAACTCGGCCGCCCAGCGCCGGAACGCGCTGGCGCCCGCTCCGGCGTAGGGCAGGCAGAACAACCGCACCGGCGCCTCGGGTCGGCTTCCGGCGGAGACGAACCAGTTCACCGCGGACCTTTCTGCACGGGGTCGATCCAGTGCCGGCGGCGCTGGAACGGGTAGGTGGGCAGTCCGGTGCGCCGGACCGTGCCCTCGGGGTGCAGCGCGTGCCAGTCGACGTCGCGCCCGGCGACCCACTCGGCGGCCGTCTCGCGCAGCGGGCCGCCGTCACCGGCGATGCGGGCGCCGGTGTCCAGCAGCACGTCCAGCGCGGAGAGCGCGGCCGGCAGGTCGGCGGCGACCACCGCCGCCCGGTGGGCGAACGCCCGCCGGCCCAGCGCCAGCGTGGCGGCCACGTCGGACAGTGCCGGGGCGGCCCCGGCGAGGTGGCTGCGCAGGCGGGCCAGCGCGGCCCGCAGCGCCGCCGGGGTACGCGCGGAGACCGGCAGCAGCCACGGTCCCCCGCCGGGCGGGTCGGCCGGCTCGGCGGGCGGCGGCTGTTCCACCACGACGTGCGCGTTGGTGCCGCCCAGGCCGAACGCGCTCACTCCGGCGACCCGGCGCGCGTCGTCCGGCCAGTCCCGCGCCTTGGTGGGCACGTAGAAGGGTCCGGCGGCCAGGTCGATCTCCGGGTGCGGGCGGGTGAAGTGCAGGTTCGGCGGGATCACCCCGTGCCGGACGGCCAGCACCGTCTTGATCAGCCCGGCGATGCCGGCCGCGGCGTCGAGGTGACCGATGTTGGTCTTCACCGAGCCGAGCGCTGTGGACTCGGCGGGCGCGGCGCCCGCGTACACCTCGTGCAGCGCGGCGACCTCGATGGCGTCGCCGAGTGGCGTACCGCTGCCGTGGCCCTCGACGAAGCGGACCTCGCCGGGTGCGACCTCGGCGGTGGCGAGCGCGTTCGCGACGGCGGCGGCCTGGCCGGCCGGGCCGGGTACGGCGAAGCCGGCCCGGTCCGGGCCGTCGTTGGTGACCGCCCAGCCCGGCAGGATCGCGTAGATGCGGTCGCCGTCGGCCTGCGCGTCGGAGAGCCGGCGCAACGCGACCACGCCCGCGCCGGAGCCGAAGCCGGAGCCGGCGGCGGCCTCGTCGAAGGCCCGGCACCGGCCGTCGGGCGAGGCGAGCCCGCCCGCCCGGTTCCGGGGCCACATCACCGTCGACCCGCCGGCCAGCGCCAGGTCGCACTGGTAGTCGGCGAGGCTCTGCGCGGCCACGCACACCGCGACGAGCGAGCTGGAGCAGGCACTCTGCACGGCCATCGCCGGGCCGGTCAGGCCGAGCCGGTAGGCCACCTGACCGGGCAGGTGGTCGGTGAACTGGCGGCCGACGAGCCGGGCCTCCCAGTCGTCCGGGTCGACGTCGCCGACCACCGCCGGGTTGTCCATGAGGTGGAACAGGAAGTAGCGGTTGGCCGAGGTGGCGGCGTAGACGCCGACCAACCCGGGGAAGCGCGCCGGGTCGTGCCCGGCGTCCTCCAGCGCCTCCCAGGCGGTCTCCAGGAACAGCCGGTGCTGCGGGTCGGTACGGGCGGCCTCGTCGGCGCCGAAGCCGAAGAAGTCGGCGTCGAAGTCGGCCACCCCGTCGAGTCGGCCGGTGGCGCGGACGTGCCGGGGGTCCGCGCGCAGAGCGGGGCCGACACCGAGCGCGGCCAGCTCCTCGTCGGTGTGGTCGTGCACCGAGTCGACGCCGGTGCACAGGTTCCACCAGAACGTGGCCACGTCGGGCGCGCCGGGGAACCGCCCGGCGACGCCGACCACGGCGATCTCGTCGCCGGTGTACTCGCGTGCGGCGCGCACCGGCGCGGCGGGCGCGGGCAGCACCGGGGCGCGGACGGCCTCGGGCGGGGCGTCGAGCAGCGCCGCCTGGGTGGCGACGGTCGGATGGTCGAACAGGCGCAGCATCGGCAGGCGTACGCCGAACCGCTCGGCGAGGCGCTGCTGCACCTGGCCCAGCAGCAGCGACTGCCCGCCCACGTCGAAGAAGCTGGCGGTGCGGGCGACCGCGTCGCGGCCCAGCACCGCGCACCAGATGTCGTGCACGGCGCGTTCGGTGTCGGTGGCCGGGGCCTCCTCGGCGGGCACCTCGGTGACCGGGTCGGGCAGCGCCCGCTCGTCGACCTTGCCGGTGACGGTGAGCGGGAACTCGTCGACCACCATCACCGCGCGGGGCACGGCGTAGTCGGGCAGCGCGGCGGTCAGCGCCGCGCGCAGCGCCGCCGGGTCCGGGCAGGCGCCGGCCGGGCGGGCGTACGCGAGCAGCTCGCCGTCGCGCACGATCGCGCGCACGCCCGCCACGCCGGGCTGGGCGGACAGCACCGCTTCGATCTCGGTCAGCTCGACCCGGTGCCCGCGTACCTTGACCTGCCGGTCGAGCCGGCCGAGGCAGACCAGTTCCCCGCCGGGCAGCAGCCGGCCCAGGTCACCGGTGCGGTACGACAGCAGCCCGTCGGCGTCGACGCCGAACCGGTCGCTGTCCTGGTTGAGGTAGCCGGGGGCGAGGTGGCGGCTGCGGACCACGATCTCGCCGGTGTCCGGGGCGAGGTCCAGCCGGTAGCCGGGGAACGCGACACCCACCGGCAGCGGCCCGCGGGCATCAGGGTCCACCTCGGACAGCTGCTGCACATGCCGGGCGGCGAACGTCATCTCGGTGGCGCCGTAGCCGTTGACGAGCACGCAGCCCGGGGCGAAGCGGTCCCGGCCGCGGGCCGCGTCGGCCCAGGTGGCCTGCTCGCCGCCGAGCAGCACCGCCCGCACCGTGGGCAGCCGGCGCGCGCCGAGCGTGTCGAGCAGGAAGCGGTAGACGGTGGGCGTGCAGTGCAGCACCGTGGCGCGGTGCCGGTCGAGCTGGTCGACGGCGTGCGCCAGCCCTTGGCGGCGCAGGTCGACCGGTACGACTGCGGCGCCGGTGAGCAGCGCCGGGTAGAGGTCGGGGATGGCGGCGTCGAAGCTGAACGACGCGAGCAGGCTGAGCCGGTCGTCCGGGCCGACGCCGAGCGCGGCGATCTGGTTGTCGACGACGTGGGCCAGGTTGCGGTGGGTCTGTCCGACCGCCTTGGGTACTCCGGTCGAGCCGGAGGTGAACAGCACGTACGCCAGCGCGTCCGGGTCGGCCGCGACCGGGCGCAGCGGGGCCGGCGGCGCCTCGTCCAGCGCTACGACCGGGCGCCCGGCGGCCAGTGCGGACGCCAGGTCGCGGTGCTCGGCGGCGCAGGCCACCGCGGTGACCCCGGCGGCGTCGACCATGTGGCGCAGCCGCGCGACCGGGAAGCCCGGGTCCAGCGGAACGTACGCGCATCCGGTCGCGAGGGCACCGAGCATCGCCGCCACGGTGGGCGCACCGTGTGCGGTGAGCAGCGCGATCCGGTCTCCGGCGCGCAGGCCCGCGGCGGCGAACACGGCAGCGTGCCCGCCGGCCGATCCGGCCAGCTCGGTGTAGGTGACCTCGTGGGTCTCACCGAGAAGTGCCGGACGTCCGCCGTGTACCGCCGAGATCGCGCCGAAACGATTGATGATCATCGTCTCTGCCATGTCAGGAAGCGGGTTGCGCTCCACAGAGGGCAGGCAGGCAGCAATCGACGAATGTGATCATTGATCCCCCCCAGGACTTCACATTGGAAGCAGAATATGGCTCGATCCGTGCGCCGGAAGAGCGGCGATGAGGCTTGAGCCGAAGAGGGGACGGCACCTTGGAACCTCGGACGGAGGAATTCGTCCGATCATCCCTCTAGCGCGTAGACGTTTTTCAGCGTACGTGACAACCGACAAATTATTTTACGGTGAAAATACTTCCAGGCCGTGGAATCTTTCGCCGCGACGGCCTCGGTGCCGCAGCTCGACCCGGATCGCGGGGAGCCTGCTCAGACATCGTACGGCGGTCGTGGGATGGGGTCCACCATGGCGTCGAAGCCCTTCGGGAGCTGCGCGACGAGGTCGTGAAACTCCCCCACCGTCACCGTGTCGCGCAGCGTCGCGAGCACCGCGACGGCACCCACCTCGGCGACCGCCGGGTCCACCGCCGCGCGTTCGGCCACGCGGTACAGGAAGTCGACAGCGCCACCGGTGGTGGCGGTGCCGGCGGGCTCCAGATAGCCGCCCACGTCGTCCGGCAGCTGCGCGGCCAGGTCCGTCGTCTCGTCCGCGGTGATCCGGTCGGCGAGGGTCTGCAACACGGCACGGGAGACGGTCGCGGCCTCGTCAGCGGGCAACTCGGCCC